>JAGQSN010000449.1 GCA_020439555.1 Acidimicrobiales bacterium
CGTCGAACAGCAGGTCGTCGCAGTTGGTCGGGGTGAGCCGCTCGTGGGCGAGGCCCGGCGAGCACACGAGGACCTTGTGCAGCTTGCCGACCTCGGAGTGGACGCCGTAGTCGCTTGCGGTGGTCATCAGTTCTCCTGGAGGACGTGGGGGATGTGGGTCAGGGCTCGTCGGTGGTGTCGAACGCCAGGCGGACGTCGCCGGGCCCGGTGAGGATCAGTCGGTCGCGGTCGGTCAGGTCGACGTCGCGCACGGCGACGAGCGCGTCGAAGTAGGCGGCCTCGGCGTCCATGACGTCGGGGTCGCAGCCGCGCAGCGTCGAACCGACCTCCGAGATGGTCACCGTGGCGTCGCCGTAGCTCACGGAGGCCCGATAGGTGTTGCAGGGAGCCGTTCCGGACACAGCGTCGTCGGCGTGGAAGTCCAGGGTGACGCGCTCGCCGGCGACCTCGATCGAGCTGTCCTCCGGATCGAGCAGCCACGCGTCGGCGACGAGGTTCACCTTCAAGTCCGGCAGGCCCATGGTGGCGGCCCGCGAATCGACGTCGGGATCGTCGGAGCCGCAGGACGCGACGGCCAGGGCGAGCAGCACCGAGGCGGCGAGGACGAGCAGGCGGTGGGCGGACGAGCGCATGGGTCCTCCAGTTCCGGCCATCAGATCGAGATCCAACCGGCGACGATGGCGACGACCCCGACGACGGCGAGCACGACCGAGACGACGAGGATCACGGCCTCGCCGGGGGTGAACAGCTTGCGGCGCTGCTCTCGCCGGGCCATCACGAAGAAGACGGTGCCCGGCGCGTAGATGATGAACGACACGAGCATGTAGCGCAGTCCCGCCGCGTAGAGCAGGAACACCGTGTAGACGGTGGCGAGACCGGCGACGACGAGGTCCCGGGTGCGCCCGGAAGGGTCGATGTCGTAGGTCTCGCGGGTGATGACCAACTTGAGGGCGTAGCCGGCGGCGAGCACGAACGGGATCAGCGTGAGCGCGCTGGTCATGTTGAGCGTGAAGTCGAAGGCGTTCTCCGACGCCATCGTCACGAACAGCATGATCTGCGTGAGGATCGTGGTCATGATGACGGCGCTGACCGGAGCCTCGGCCTTGTTCTCGCGCTTGAGGAAGCGCGGCATGTCGTCGTCCTTGGCCGCCACGAAGAGCACCTCGGCGGCCATCAGGGACCAGGCGAGGTAGGCGCCGAGCACCGAGATGATCAGCCCGGCGCTGACGAACACGGCGCCCCATCCGCCGACCGCGGCCTCGAGCACCCCGGCCATCGAGGGCTGGCGGAGCTCGGCGATCTCGGCCCGGGGCAGGATGCCGTAGCTGACGATCGTGACGCTCGCGAAGATCGCCAGCACCGAGAGGAAGCCCAGCACGGTGGCCCGTCCGACGTCCTCGCGTCGCTTCGCGTACCGGGAGTAGACGCTGGCCCCCTCGACGCCGAGGAACACGAACACGGTGGCCAGCATGGTGCCGTTGACCTGGTCGAACAGCGAACCCACGCCGCCGCCCCCGCTGAGGTTGTCCCGCAGGACGTCGAGGTCGAGGGTGAACAGGCTGAGGAGGACGAACACCAGGATCGGGATGATCTTGGCCACGGTGACGATGCGGTTGAGGTTCGCCGCCTCCTTGGCGCCCCGCAGGAGCAGCACGACGAACGACCAGAGCCCGACCGACGAGAGCAGCACCGCCGTGAGGGTGTTGCCCTCGCCGAGCACGGGGGCCAGCGCACCGAGGGTGGACATGATGAGCACCCAGTAGG
>JAGQSN010000089.1 GCA_020439555.1 Acidimicrobiales bacterium
TCGTTGAGCGGAGTGAGCGAAGCTCACGCAGTCGAAACGACCTCGTGAGCGCTACTTGACGGCTGTCGGCACGACCGGGCCGCCCACTGCTCCGGTGAGCGGAAGAGGTGACGCCGTGAGGAGGAAGTCGTACTGGCCGTCCGACGCGCAGTCGGCGGCCAGGTCGTCGAGGTGCCAGATCTGACCCTGCGCGAGGCCGATGTCCCGCAGGTGGATCATGTGCACCGGCAACAGGACGGCGGGGTCCTCGGGCGGGAAGCACTCGAGCACGAACGTGTCGGTGGCGACCGCGGCCACGTCGTGATCGCGCAGCCACTCGATCGAACGCGTCGACAGACCCGGCGTGGTCATCCGGTATCTGTCCCGCTCGCCTGTGCGCAGGTAGTGCATGTGACCGGTTCGGACCGTCACGATGTCGCCGGGTTCGACGGTCACGCCGGCGGCGGATGCGGCGGCGTCGAGCTCGTCGCCGTCGATCTGGTGGCCGTCCTCGAAGTGATCGACGCCGTGCAGGCGGGCCACGTCGAGCAGAACACCGCGGGAGACGACCGGACCGAAGTTCTCGATTCCGAGCTTCGCCGCTCCCCCGTCCGTGATGACCGTGTCGGAGACGCCGTTGTAGAGCAGACCGTCGTAGCCGGCGTGGCTGAGCGCGTCCCAGTGGGTCGCGGCCTGCACGCCCATGGAGAAGCGGTCGTCGCTGGTGGTGAAGTCCGACGGGTCACCGGTGAAAGCGATGTTCACGGCGGTCATCTCATGACTCGGGTTGTCGCGTCCGGGAATGGCTCCGGTCTGCGGCCCGTCCGCGTCGAACGGCACGGCGAGCGAGAAGACCTTGCCCTGGCGAACCGATGCAACCCCGCGGAGCACGGCAGCGGCGTCGATCAGGTTTAGGGTGCCGCGCTGGTCGTTGGCTCCCCAGCGCCCGCGGTTGGAGACCCTGGCCGCGAGCGCCTGAAGTTCCTCCGGCAAAGCCATCGGTTCAGCCGACCACCGGCGACGAGGCGATGGTCGGTGTCGGTCCCGGGTCGATGCCGGCGCGTTCCGCCAGCTCCAACGCCACGACGTCACCGAACAGCCCGAGGTCGAGGATCTGGGCCAGCGCTCCGTCACCGGCGGCCTGGACCGTGTGAACCCCGGCCATGACCTCTTCGGTCCAGCGCTCGACGACCTCGAACTGCTCGACCACCTCGGGCGACTCGTCGTCGTGGCGGAGCAGCACCAGCGACATCACCTGACGGGTGATGTCGCCGTGTTGACCCCATCCCGCGATCTCGCCGTGGACGACGTCGGGAAGCGAGCCGGTCCAGGCCGGGGACTTGGCCGACTGGTTGATCTGGACCTTCCAGCGGTCCGCGGCCACAGCCCCTGCAACACCCCCGCCGTAGACGACCGGGATCGTGCCCTGGATCGAACGTGCCAGGTCCACCGCGGCGTTGCCGTCCGCGGTGAGTTCGTCGCGACGGATCCGCAACTGCGCCACGGCGGATGCGATCCAGTCCGACGCCCCGGGGAACAGACCGGCCTGTTCGAGGCTCCGCAGGACCGGAACCGCGAGCGCACCGATCCTGGCCCGAGTCGGAATCGGTTCCTCCGCTACGGGCAGGAAGACCGTCGGAGCTGCCTGCGCGTCGGCGAGCGCCCCGAGCGGACCACCGCTGGTGACGGCGAGCAGTCGACCGCCGGCGGCAACGCTTGTCGTCGCCGAGGCGACGGTCTCCGGTGAGGCACCGGAGGCGGAGATCGCCACCACGAGGGTGCTGGAGTCCACGAACGACGGGGGTTCGAAGCCCTTGTGCACGACCACGGGAACCGGCATGAACGGTCCCGCCACAGCGGCGAGCAGATCGCACACCCAGCCGGCCGCACCGGTACCCAGGAGGAGCACGTTCGCGATGTCGTCGTGCGCGGGGAGGTCGCCGGTCAGGTCGAGTCGGCGGCTCGCCGCGAGCATCTGTTCGGGGAGCGCGAAGAGCTGGTCGCGCAGCCCGAGGCTGTCGAGCGCCACGTCAGCCCTCGAGGGTCGAGGGAGTGCCGTCCGCCGCTGCCTTGGCCATCAGGCGCTCGTGCTCGGCGTCGTCCACGGTGGTGGCTTCCTCCACGAGCATCACGGGGATGTCGTCGCGGATGTCGTAGCGACGCTTGAGTCGAGGGTTGTAGAGGACCTGTTCGGACTCGAAGTACAGGAGCGGTCCCTTGTCCTCCGGACAGGCGAGGATCTCGAGGAGCTGCGGGGCGAGGGCCATCGGGTCTATCCCTTGGTGATCAGGTGGAGTAGCTCGGACGTGTGCTCGTCGCACTCGTCTCGGGTGCGGGCCTCGAGGTTGAGGCGCAGCAGTGGCTCGGTGTTCGAGGGCCGCAGGTTGAACCACCAGTCGCCGAAGTCGACGGTCAACCCGTCGAGGCGATCCTGTGCGGCGCTCGGGGTCCGTCGGGCGAACTCGGCGGCCACGGCGTCGATGACCGCGGCGGGGTCGTTCACCTGGGTGTTGATCTCTCCCGAGTCCGCGTAGCGGTCGTAGGGGGCACGCAGGGCCGACATCGGTTCGGAACCGGCGCAGAGGCGTTCGAGGACCATCATCGATGCGATGAGCCCGGAGTCCGCCCGGTAGTTGTCCCGGAAGTAGTAGTGCGCCGAGTGCTCGCCGCCGAACACCGCGCCGGTCGCCGCCATCTCCGCCTTGATGAACGAGTGACCGACCTTCGTACGCACGGGCGTACCGCCGTGTTCGCGTACGACCTCGGGAACGGTCTTCGAACAGATCAGGTTGTGCAGGACCGTGCCGCCCGGCTCCTTCTCCAACATCCCGACGGCGACCATCGCGGTCGTCACGGAGCCCGACAGTCCGTTGCCCTGTTCGTCGACGACGAACACCCTGTCGGCGTCGCCATCGAAAGCGAACCCGACGTCGGCACCGACGTCGCGCACCCGGGCCTGGAGGTCGCGTTGGTTCTCGGGTTGGATCGGGTCGGCGGGATGGTTCGGGAAGGTCCCGTCCAGTTCCGGGTAGAGGATCTCGAGTTCGAACGGGAGCGCTTCGAACACGGCGGGCACGACGAGCCCACCCATGCCGTTCGCCGTGTCGGCAACGACCTTCAGTGGACGGAACTTCGAGACGTCGACGAACGATCGGACGTGTTCGGCGAAGCTGCCGAGCAGGTCGATCTTCGATGCGTTGCCCCGCCGTTCGGTCGGAGCGACACCGGTACGGGCGAGTTCCTTGATCCGGTCGAGGCCGGTGTCGGCCCCGACGGGCCTGGCACCGGCGAGGCAGAACTTGATGCCGTTGTACTGCGCCGGGTTGTGCGACGCCGTGAACATCGCGCCGGGAGCGCCACGTGAACCGGAGGCGAAGTAGACGAGGTCCGTCGAGGCGAGACCGAGGTCGACGACGTCGACACCTTGGGAGCGGACACCGTCGCTGAACGCTTCGGCGAGCTCCGCGCCGGACGGACGCATGTCGCGGCCGACGAGGATCTCGGGCACCGCGCCTCCCTCGTCCAGGGCGAACCTGGCGAAGGCGGCACCGATCGCCCGGCACCCTTCGGCATCGATCTCGTTGGGGAAGGTCCCACGAATGTCGTAGGCCTTGAAGATGGCGTCGAGGTCTGCCATGGCGGGTCGACCTTAGCGGGCAGGTCCGGCCCTCACGTGCCCTCGCCGGCGGGGCGACCTTCCGGCACGGTTGCCGGCTGGGCCGCGGCGACGATCGTGGCGATCGCGCCGTCGTATCCACCGGTCGCCGCGGTCCGGCGGATCGCTGCAAGGTCACGCAACAGGCGGGCAGCGTCCCGTGCGACGTGCACCGTGGAGCGTTCGGAGTTCTCGACCGTGACGGGGACTTCCTTCACCGACAGTCCGGAGCGTTCGGCTAGGTAGAGAAGTTCGACGTCGAACGCGAACCCTCGAATCACCAGGTGCTCGAACAGTTTGCGGGCGATGTCTCCACGGAACGCCTTGAGGCCGCCTTGGGTGTCCTGGTAGCCGCCGGCGAGGACGAACCTCGTCGCGCCGTTGATGACCCGACCCCCGGCTGCTCGCAGCAGGCTCGGACCGGCGACGGTCTCGGTGTCGGCGTGGTGACGGTTTCCGATCACGACGTCCCAGCCGTCCTCCACCTCCGTCAGCATCCGTTCGAGTTGGGCGGGTGGGTAGGACAGGTCGGCGTCCGTGAAGGCCACCGTCCGACCGGTGGATGCCGCAACGCCGGCCCGCACCGCGCCTCCCTTGCCCTGGTTGACCGCTAGTTCGACGACACGGTCCGCGCCGGCGTCGCGGGCCGTTTCGGCTGTCCGGTCGCCGGACCCGTCGTCGACCACCAC
>JAGQSN010000008.1 GCA_020439555.1 Acidimicrobiales bacterium
CCTTGCCCGACGCGATGAGCAGGACACGGGTCTTCGAGGACGGTTCGGCGAACGGGATCGAACGCCCCTCGGCGTGCCCGTGCGCCTGGTGAGTGCCTGCGGTCGCGGCCGGGTTGCCGTTGAGCTGCTGCCGCAACGCAGCGAGGTCCTCGGGGGACATGAGCGTGAAGTCGACCTGCACCGCATTCACGCCGTCGAGGGCGGCGACGACCTCGGTCGCCTGCCGGTCGATCTCGCTCTTCTGGGGGCTCGACGGCGAGGTGAGTGCGACCATGATCCGGACGTTGCCGTTGGCCTGCACCACCTCCTTCACCATGCCGAGCTCGACGATGCTCCGGCGCAGATCGGGTTCCTGGACGGAGCGGAGGGCCTCGATGATCTCGGCTTCGGTGGGCACGGGGACGTCCTTCGTGCGATCGGTGTCGGGGTAGCGCCGTGGCCCGGACGCAACCGGGTTTCTCCTACGGCGGTAGTAGAATACCGGGATGGCCGCGTCGCCCCTCAGTCCGACCGACTTCTCGTCGGCGGTGAGCGCGATTACGGCGGCGTTCGGGGACCCGACCCGCCGCGAGATCTACCTGTTCGCGCACGGTCATCCCGACGGTGTCACCGCCGGTGAGGTGGCGGAACACTTCGACCTGCACCCGAACGTGGCCCGTCACCACCTCGACAAGCTCACCGCAGGCGGGCACCTGGAGGTGCACGTGGGTCGCCTCCCCGGAGCCGGGGGTGCGGGCCGGCCATCGAAGCGCTACCTGACCCGAAGCGACGAGGTCGCGCTCGACCTTCCGATCCGCCACGACGCCCTCCTCGTCACGCTGCTCGGCAAGGCGCTGTCGATGATCCCACCGGCCGACGCCGAGGTCATGGCCGAGGAGGTGGGTGCCGACTACGGGCGCCGGATGGCCGAGGCGATGGGTGAGGCCGGTGAGGTGCAGCGTTCGTTCCGCACCGCGTTGCAGGCCGTCGCCGATGCGTTGAGCGCACACGGATTCGCCGCCCACGCCGAAGCCGACGGCAACGCCCTGCGGATCGTGTCGGATCACTGCCCGTTCGGCGACGCGGCGATCGAGCATCCCGTCCTGTGTGCCGTGGACCGCGGAATGGTCAGAGGAATGGTGGAAACCCTCTACGGCGACGCCACCACCTCGACCGAGTCGTCCCGGGCAACCGGCGCGACGACGTGTGTCACCTGCGTCGAGGGCTGATGGACCGTTCCTACCTGGACCACGCGTCGACGTCGCCGCTGCGCCCCGTGGCACGTGACGCCATGGTCGCCGCGCTCGATGACCTGTGCGGTGATCCGGGCAGGATCCACGAAGAGGGGATGCGGTCCCGGGTCGCGTTGGAGACTGCGCGGGAACAGGTGGCCGGACTACTCGGTGCCCGGAGCCGTGAGGTCGTGTTCACCAGCGGGGCGACCGAGTCGATCGCGGCTGCGACGTGGGGTGCGGTCGCCCGGGCCCGTCACCGCGACGGCCACGAGGGCCCGGTCCACCAGGTGCTCACGGCGGTGGAGCACTCGGCTGTGCGGCTCGCAGCCGAGCGGGCCGGGGAGGTTTCGGTGGTGCCCGTCGACGGGTTCGGCCGGGTCTCGGTCGACGAGGTCCTGGCTGCGATCGGCCCGGCGACCGCTGTCGTGCACGTGCAGTGGGGCAACCACGAGGTCGGAACGGTCCAGCCGGTAGCGGAGATCGTCGCCGCGTGCCGGGAGCGTGGCGTGCTCGTGCACGTCGACGCGGCGCAGGCCGCTGGTCGGGTTCAGATCGACTTCGTCGGCCTCGGGGCCGATCTGTTGTCGGTCAGCGGCCACAAGTTGGGCGGCCCGCCGGGGACCGGTGCCCTGCTGGTACGACGTGGCTTGCGGCTCGCACCGTTGCTCGTCGGCGGCGACCAGGAGCGGGCACGACGCGCCGGCCTGGAACCGGTTGCGGCGCTCGTCGGTCTCGGCGCTGCGGCCGAATGGTTGGCGACCGACGACCGGCTCGACGCGGAGGCGGCGGAGTGTCGCCGGCTGACCGACAGGTTGCGTGAGATCGCCGCGGGACTCGACGGCGTGACGTCCTTCGGCGATCCGGAGCATCGCCTCCCCCACCTGGTGTGCCTGGGCATCGAAGGCGTCGAACCTCAAGGGGTGCTCCTGGGGTTGGACCGTGCGGGCATCGCAGCGCACTCCGGCAGCGCCTGTTCGTCCGAATCCCTGGAACCGTCACCGGTGCTGGCGGCCATGGGAGTCGACGCTCACCGCAGCCTCCGGTTGTCGGTCGGTTGGTCGAGCAGGGATTCGGACGTGGACCGCGTGGCGGAGGCCCTACCCGAGACCCTGGCGCGGCTGCGCGCCCTCGCTCGGAACTCGGGTACAACTGCCTGATGATCCACGTGGTGCGCCACGCAGACGCAGGCGACCGATCCACCTGGGAAGGCCCCGACACCGAGCGGCCCCTTACGCCCAAGGGCCGACGGCAGGCCGAAGCCATCGCCGATGCCCTCATCGATTCGGGGATCGACACCGTCTGGTCCAGCCGCTACGTCCGCTGCCGCCAGACCGTGGAACCGCTCGCATCCAGGCTCGGCCTCGAAGTGATCGACCACGACCACCTGGCCGAAGGGTCCTGGGGCACCGACGCGCTCGACGCGCTTCTCGCCGAGGCGGACGCGGGCCGGACGGTCCTGGCGTGCAGTCACGGAGACGTGATCCCCGAACTGCTGAGAGCAGCAGTCCGCCGGGGAGCAACGCTGCACGGCCCGGAAATGCCCCGCAAAGCAGACCGCTACGAACTCCAGGTCGAAAACGGCGAAGTAACCAAGATCCACCATTTCCAACGGACGAACGGCTGATGACCCCGTGTCGCGCGTCAAGTAGTTGGCAGGATTTCTTGGGGTAGAAAGGTGGGTGTGGTGGGGCTGGCGAGGCCGAGGTGCACCTCCTCGGGCCGGTTCCACGCGAGTGCCTGGTGTGGCCTCGTCGTGTTGTAGTCGTGGCGGTAGGCGTCGACTCGTTCGGCGAGCTCGACCGCGTCGGCGATGTCGTCGAGGTAGAGCCACTCGTACTTGAGGGTGCCGAACCCTCGTTCGCGTGACCCGTTCTGACCCGGTGTGCGCACACGGGTGCGGACGTGGACCAGTTCGGGGTGTGCGGCGATGAACGCTTCGAAACGAAACGACCGGAACGGGCCACCGTTGTCGGTCACGATCGTCACTGCCGGGAGGATCTCCCCGGTGCTCTCGTCGACCCGGCAGCGGTCACGCAACCGATACCCGAACAAGGTTTCGTGGGCGGCGAGCGCAAGCTCGATCGCCGCGATCGCGTCGTGTTGGTTCGCGGTGGGTGAGATGTGGAACGGGTGCTCGTACTTGGAGAAGTAGTCCCGGCAGCCTGCGAGGCGCCACGTGCCACCGCTGGTGGTCTCGAACTCGGAGAAGTCGAGCTGCCAAACCTGGTTCGGCCCCGTCGGATCGTGAGCGAACGCGGCCTCGCGTCTCTGAGCGAGCCGGCGGCGTTCACGCTGATATGCGGCGGGCAGCAACAAGCCCTCGTCGCGCAGCAGCCGCAGCACCGTGGATTCCGACACCTGGTGGCCGTCGTGACGGGTCATCGCCCAGATCTTGCGATGACCCCACGCCGGATGATCCAGCGCATGACGGCACACCACGTCGCGCACCGCGTCACGGGCAGGGCGAGGCCACGGTCCTTTCGCCGGGCGCCCGGCGCGGGCGTTGGCCCTGCCAGCGCCGCCAGGTCCGTTCGGGCATGCCGATCAATGCACAGAACCTCGCGGTCGACATGCCCGCGTCGGTGCCGATCACCTCGAGGTCCTCGAAGGGCCCAAGCGGCCCTCAGCAGAACGCTTCCAGACCCGCAACTCGACGTGTGCTTCGCCCAGCGCCTGGGTCAGATCCGCGACCTCCGCTTCGAGCTGCTCCTCACGGGTCGACGGACCGGACTTGCCCGCAGCCAGCGCGGTCTTGCCGGCCTCGAGGAAATCGGCCTTCCAACGGCCGATCGACTGCTCGGACACCTTCTCACGACGGGCCGCCTCCGCAATCGTCTGCTCGCCGGCGATCACCGACAACACGATCCGGGTCTTCTTCTCAACAGGAATCGATGGGGGTCTTCCCATGGGTCTGATTCTCATTCAGGACTGACTCAACAGCCCTGCCAAGAATCATGACTCGCGACAAACCCACCCCCGACAACTCACCGCCGCGAACTCCGCTCCGCTCAAAGATCGGGCAGTGGAGACAGCGCATGAGCGACGTTTCGACTCCGCTCCGCAAGCTC
>JAGQSN010000090.1 GCA_020439555.1 Acidimicrobiales bacterium
CACAAGTACAAGGACAGCCGCGAGCACTTCGAGATGCGCGTCCACAAGCGCCTCCTCGACATCGTCGACCCGAACCCGAAGACGGTCGACTCGCTCCAGCGCCTCGACCTGCCCGCGGGCGTCGACATCGAGATCAAGATCCAGTAGATCCGGCCGCGGAAGCGCCCCTCGGGCGTTGCCGGACCAGCCGAACAGAACGGGGCACCTTCGGGTGTCCCGTTCTCGTTTTCCTCAGCCGACGTAGGTCGGGACAGCTCGCATCGCGGATGCTGGTGCGGCGGCGCTTCCGGCTACCGCTGGAGACGCCGATCCCTGGACGGTCGAGGTGGTCGAAGACTCCTCGTCGGGGATCGACGTGGGCTCGGTGGTGGCAGTCGACGAGGTGGAGGTTCGAGGCGCTGTGGATTCGGTAGTGGTCGGCGTTGTCGTGGAGTCGGGCGGTGTCGTCATGAGAGTCGAAGAAGAACTCGGCGCCGTCGTCGTGGTGGCCGGCTCCTCGGCTCTGATGCAGGCGAAAGCCTCGCGAGGGGTCAGGAACCGGACGCCCCGATCGACGTACGGCTCCAGAGCGTCGAGAAGTTGGTCATAGGTCGAGTTCCACACCGTGGCCGGGAAGAAGTTGACGATCGGTCGTTCGTCCGGTGGCGTCGAGATCAGACGGTCGAGATGTGCGGCGATCGCCGAGGCTCCGACGTTGTAGTCGGTCGACCGTGCGGTGAACACGGGAACGCCGGACGCCTCGAAGACAGCCGCACTTCCGAAGTCCTGATAATTCAGGAGCATCCCGTCCGGACTCCAACCTGTCGCGGCATTCGCAGTGGTGATGGCGTCCCAACCGGGTGCGGCGGGGTTCCCGAGCAACAGGTCGAGGGACCAGACCGAGTCGACACCGAGAGCCGCGTCCAGCAGGTTCGAATCGGCGAGGAAGTCGGAAGCGTCCGGCATGAGACTCGGAGCCGAGTAGCCGAGACCGACCAGGCCCACGACCTCGTCAGCCTCGGTGGCGCGCTCGGCGTACCAGTCCCACACGGCGGGCATCAGCACAGCAGTGGCCGGCGAGATGCCCCACCCGATCGGCAACCTTCCCCTGCGTGGACTTCCCCACCGGTCCGACGACGGTAGGTAGGCCTCGGGGATCACCATGTTGTCCCCGTCCGACGTGGCCACGATGACATTCACCTGCGCGGCGTCACACTTGGCCGTCTCGCCGGTATCCGGGCGAAGGACGGCACGAGCCTGCGATGCAGCGACGGAGATGTGGAACGACAGATTGTCCGTGGTGTCGGTGGGGACCAGGAACCGTCCTGCTTGGGACAATCGGACGATCGCCTGTACCTCCTCGGTGCCGTCGTCGGCGACGTATCCGTACACGGGGTGATCCGCCGGATAGCCGTCGAGCAACGACATCACCTGGTCGTAGTCGGGGTGTGACGGCCGGGTGTAGACGGTCATGATCCCCTGCTGGACGTAGAAGTCCCGTGGGTTGTTCGCGTCGGGTTGTTGGATCGCCAGACCCCGATAGCGGAGGTTCGCCCTCTCCGTGTCGGTGATCGCGGAGTACGCGGTGGCCGCATCGGGCCAACGTCCCCGGTGGTCGGCGATCTCGGTGAGCCCGAGAGACTCGAGCCCTTCGACCTCGTCGGGGGTCGCGACCACGCCACCGTGCGCGGCGGCGACCGTCGTAGCGGTGTTGATCGTCCAAGGTTCCGCGTAGTCGGCCACGACGTAACCGGCGACCTCCCCTGCGAATGCTGCGAGTGCCTGGTCGAGGGTCACCTGAGCGGTGACGTGGACCAGACCGCGGGCGACGTAGTCATCGATCCAGTGTCGGTCCTGCTCCACGCTGCGTGCGCCCACCAGGTAGATGCGTGCAGCGCGTCGGTTGACCACCCCTTGCAGGGTCGCCGCGAGGAGCTTGCGTCGAGTCGGTTCACCGGAGATCGTCACGACCGTCACGTCGCCCAACGGCGGACGGATGCTCAGATAGCGGTCCACGATGGTTCTCGGGATGTGTCCGTCGGCCGCTGCCGGACTCGACGGGTCGGCGCGGGTGGGCCGTGGGATCACCATCACGGCGACGAGGGTGACGACGACGAGCGCCACGATCGGCCTCCACTCGGCTGCGTGTCGGCTCGATGCCATCGGAACCCCGTCTGGTTGGCCACCCCGAAAGAGCGGCAACGTACCAGCACACCTGCTGGACCGCCGCCCGGCCACGGAGCAGCACGAACCGTTCCTCAACGGGATTTTTCATACCGAAGCGGAGATCCGGAGGCACCGACGGGAGCCGGCTTTGAAAATACCGCCCGATACCGGTAGCGTGTCCAACTCGTTGCCCTCGGGTCCCCCGATGACCTGGAGGCAAACGTCGGAGCACGGTCTCCGCAACCGACGTCTGTGACGGCCCGGCTCGCCGGGTACCCCACAGCACAACCGAACCAGGCGCTCCGCCGGGCACGTCCCGGGCGGAGCGTCCGCGTGAACGGCCCACCGTTCCTCCGCGACCGAAAGACGCACGCATGGCAACCAAGGCAATCGTCGGCCAGAAAATTGGCATGACACAGATTTGGGACGAGCAGAACCGGATGATCCCGGTCACCGTCCTCCAGGTCGAGCCGGTCCGGGTGGTGCAGATCCGCACCCCCGAGAAGGACGGCTACAGCGCCCTCCAGGTCACCTTCGGCCACAAGAAGGCCTCCAAGCTCACCAAGCCCGTCGCCGGCCAGTACGCCAAGGCCGGTGTCGAGGCCGGGACCCGTCTCGTCGAGCTCCGCCTCGATGACGTTTCGGGCTACGAGGTCGGCCAGGAGATCTCCGTCGCCGAACTGGCGGACGGCGACCTGATCGACGTGACCGCCGTCAGCAAGGGCAAGGGCTTCGCCGGTGCCATGAAGCGCCACGGCTTCGCCGGCCAGCGGGCGAGCCACGGTGCCCACCGGGTCCACCGCAAGCCGGGCTCCGTCGGGCAGTGCGCGACGCCGGCGCGGGTGTTCAAGGGAAAGAGGATGGCCGGACGCATGGGTGGCGAGAAGGTGACCACCCTGAACCTGACGGTCGTCCAGGCCGACGCCGAGCGCAACCTGCTGCTCGTGAAGGGCGCCGTGCCAGGCCCCAAGGGCGGGCTCGTCCTCGTCCGTGACGCTGTGAAGGGCGGTGCGAAGTGACCGATCTCCTGTCCCCATCCGGCACGAAGGCCGGAACCGTCGAACTCGACGAGGCGATCTTCGGCATCGAGCCGAACACCGCGGTGATGGCCCAGGTCGTCACGGCGCAGCTCGCCGCACGTCGGGCCGGCACCCAGTCCACCAAGACCCGGGCCGAGACCCGTGGCGGTGGCGCCAAGCCGTGGGCTCAGAAGGGCACCGGCCGTGCACGCGCCGGCTCCAGCCGCTCGCCGATCTGGCGTGGCGGTGGTATCGCTCTCGGCCCCAAGCCGCGCAGCTACTCGCAGCGCACCCCCAAGAAGATGGTGAAGCTCGCTCTCCGCTCGGCCCTGTCGGACCGTGCCGCCGAGGGCAAGGTCCTGGTGGTCGACGCGTGGGCGTTCGAGACTCCCAAGACCAAGGAGGCGAAGGCAGCACTCGCCGCCATCGGCGCGGAGGGCCGGGTGCTGGTGGTGCTCGGACGTGACGAGGCCGTCGCTGCCCGTTCGTTCCGGAACCTCGCCAACGTGCAGGTGATCGCCGTCGGCGAACTCAACGCCTACGACGTTCTCGTCAACGACTGCGTCGTCTTCAGCCAGGCCACACTGCCGAGCACCTCGGCATCCAACGAGGAGGAGGCGGAGTGAAGGACGCACGCGACGTCATCATCGCCCCCGTGGTGTCGGAGAAGAGCTACTCGCTCATCGAGGAGAACGTGTACACGTTCCTCGTCCACCCCGACGCCGCGAAGCCCGAGATCCGTGCCGCCGTCGAGGAGATCTTCAACGTGAAGGTCGCCAAGGTGAACACGCTCAACCGCAAGGGCAAGACCAGCCGCAACCGGCGCACGGGTCGCCCCGGCAGCCGTCCAGACCGCAAGCGGGCGATCGTCACCCTCGTCGAGGGCGACTCGATCGACCTGTTCAAGGAGGCCTGAGGACCATGGCGCTCCGAAAGCGCAAGCCAACCAGCCCCGGCCGACGGTTCCAGACCGTCTCGGACTTCAAGGACATCACCAAGACGACCCCCGAGCGGTCGCTCCTGGTGTCCAAGTCCAGCACCGGTGGCCGTAACTCCTACGGGCGCAAGACGGCCCGCCACAAGGGTGGCGGACACAAGCGCCAGTACCGCGTCATCGATTTCCGCCGCACGAAGGACGGAGTTCCGGCCAAGGTCGCGGCGATCGAGTACGACCCGAACCGCAACTGTCGCATCGCCCTGCTGCACTACCTCGACGGTGAGAAGCGATACATCCTCGCCCCTCGCAACGTCGTCGTCGGTGACCGCCTCCAGAGCGGCCAGGGCGCCGAGATCCGTCCCGGCAACGCTCTGCCGATGCGCTTCATCCCGGTGGGCACGACCGTCCACAACGTGGAGCTCAAGCCAGGCGGTGGCGCCAAGATGGCCCGCTCCGCCGGCGTGAGCGTGCAGCTCGTGGCCAAGGAAGGCGACTACGCCACCCTGCGGCTGCCGAGCACCGAGATGCGCCGCGTGCCGATCGACTGCCGTGCAACGGTCGGTGAGGTCGGCAACGCCGAGGCCGAGCTGATCAAGATCGGCAAGGCAGGCCGCAACCGCTGGAAGGGCGTCCGCCCCCAGACCCGCGGTGTCGCAATGAACCCCGTCGACCACCCACACGGTGGTGGCGAGGGCAAGACCTCCGGTGGCCGTCACCCCGTGTCGCCGTGGGGCAAGCCCGAAGGCCGCACCCGCGACCTGAACAAGCCGTCCCAGAAGTTGATCGTCCGTCGTCGCCGCACCCGCGGTTCGCGGCGGTAAGGCAGGAGAGCCGAGATGCCCCGTTCACTGAAAAAGGGCCCGTTCATCGACGATCACCTGCTGAAGAAGGTCGATGCGCTGAACGCCGCCAACGAGAAGAAGGTCATCAAGACCTGGTCCCGTCGGTCCACCATCATCCCCGACATGGTCGGCCACACGATCGCCGTGCACGACGGACGCAAGCACGTCCCGGTGTACGTCACCGAGTCGATGGTCGGACACAAGCTCGGTGAGTTCGCACCGACCCGGACCTTCAAGTTCCACGCCGGGCAGGAGAAGAACGCCCGAGGGAGGCGCTGACGATGGCACAGAGCGGAACCAAGCTGGCCGCCGTCCGCGAGACGCGCAAGGGCGCCACGATCTACAAGACCAACGAGCGTCCGGGCACGCGTGCGCAGGTGCGCTACGTCCGTGTCTCGGCCTACAAGGCCCGTGAGGTCCTGGACCTGATCCGTGGCAAGCACGTGCAGGAAGCTGCGGAGATCCTCGAGTTCGTCGAGCGGGGGATCGCCGAGATCATCGCCAAGGCGCTCGCCTCTGCCGTCGCCAACGCGACCAACAACGACAGCCAGGATCCCGAGGCGCTCTACGTGTCGGCCTGCTACGCGGACGAGGGACCGACGCTGAAGCGTTGGCGCCCCCGGGCGCGTGGTCGTGCGACCCGCATCCGCAAGCGCACCTGCCACATCACGATCATCGTGAGCCGGATGGACGCCGAGTCGCTCCGGATCCGCAACGAGCGCGCTGCTCGCGGTGGCCGGGCGGCTGCCGCCGGCACGGCCGGACGTGCGTCACGTCGTGCACGTGTCGCCAAGAGCCGCAAGGCCGAGGCCGCACACGACCACGATCATGATCACGACCACGATCATGACCACGACCACGCCGAGGCCGACGCCGCCGAAGAGGTGACCGAGGTCGAGGCCGAGGCCGTCGAGGCTGCCGAAGAGGCGCCCGCGGAGGAAGTGGCGACCGACGAGGTCGAGGCTCCGGCCGAAGACCAGGCGGCTGACGAGACCGACGAGAAGGACGAGGACTGATGGGCCAGAAGGTCAACCCCTACGGCTTCCGCCTCGGCGTCACCACCGACTGGAAGTCGCGCTGGTTCGCCGACCGCAAGCAGTACGGCGAGTACGTCATCGAGGACTGGAAGATCCGGAACTTGCTGATGTCGACGCTGCCGCACGCCGCGATCAGCCGCGTCGAGGTCGAGCGCACGCGTGACCGGCTCCGCGTCGACGTGCACACCGCCCGTCCGGGCATCGTGATCGGTCGTCGTGGATCGGAGGCAGACCGCCTCCGTGCCGAGCTCACCAAGATCACCGGCAACAACAAGGTTCAGCTCAACATCCAGGAGATCAAGCAGCCCGAGCTCGACGCCGCTCTGATCGCCCAGGGTGTCGCCGACCAGCTCGCCGGCCGTGTCGCCTTCCGCCGGGCCATGAAGCGTGCCGTCCAGAACGCACAGAAGGCCGGCGCCCTCGGCATCCGGGTCCAGTGCTCTGGTCGTCTGGGTGGCTCCGAGATGTCCCGCACCGAGTGGTACCGCGAAGGCCGGGTGCCGCTGCACACCCTTCGTGCCGACATCGACTACGGGTTCCGCGAGGCCCGCACGACCGCCGGTCGCATCGGCGTGAAGGTGTGGATCTACAAGGGCGACATCCTCCCGTACAAGTCGAGCGCCGAGGACAAGATCGCCCGTGAGGCCGCGATGGCGGTCGGCGAGACGTCGGGCGACGCCCCGGCGAAGGTCGTGTCCTCCTCTCGTCGCCGGGCCGAGGCCGCGCCGCCGGAGGCCGCCGGTGCGGACACCGGTGACGAGCACAAGCCCCTCGTGCAGGAGGCCGACCCGGAGATCGAGAAGCTTCTCGAAGAAGAAGAGGCGATCGAGCGCTCCGTGCGTGACCACCACGAGACCCCTCACTTCCGACCCGGGGACGGTGACTGAAATGTTGATGCCAAGGAAGGTCAAGCACCGCAAGCACCATCGCGGCCGGATGACCGGAGCCGCCAAGGGCGGTACCCGCGTGACCCAGGGTGACTACGGCATCCAGGCCCTCGAACCGGGCTGGATCTCCGCCCGTCAGATCGAGGCAGCCCGTATCGCGATGACGCGTCACATCAAGCGTGGCGGCAAGGTCTGGATCAACGTCTTCCCCGACAAGCC
>JAGQSN010000091.1 GCA_020439555.1 Acidimicrobiales bacterium
CGGCCGCCAGCTCACCTACCGGATCACCGACGCAGGTCCGGAGCACGACAAGACCTTCCGAGCGGTCGTCCTCCTGGACGACGAACCGTTCGGCACCGGCTCCGGCCGGTCGAAGAAGCAGGCCGAGCAGGCCGCCGCGCGAGAGGCGTGGCAGAGGCTCGGACCCCGGAGCGGGTCGGAACCCGCAGAAGAGGAAGAAGATGGCTGAGGCCCCCGAGATCGAAACGCTGCGGAGGGACCTCGATCGTGAGATCGGCGGAAAGCGGATCAAGACGGTCGAAGTCCCGGGATCGGGATCGATACCAAGGCACAGTTCGAAGAAGCAGTTCGTCGGCCTGCTCGAAGGAGCGAAGGTGACCAGCGTCGTGCGCAGGGACCTGCTGCTCGTCGCGAAGCTCGACACCGGGGACGCCCTGGTCACCGACGTCTCCCGGGGAGGTCACCTGCGCCGGGCGGCCAACAAGGACGAAGTGGACAAGGCCACCAAGACCGTCATCACCTTCACCCAGGGCGGTCAGTTGCGAGCGATCGACAGCACCGGCAACCTCGAGCAGTTCGTGGTCGCGTTCGACCAACTCGACGAAGCCGTGCCGGAACTCGTCGACCTCGGACTCGACGTGCTCGACGAGCCCGTTTCCTGGACCATCTTCGGCAACCGGATCCTCCGCCACCGCGACGTGAAGATCCGCAATCTCCTGCTCGACCGGACGGTTCTCGCCGGTGTCGGTCCCGTCTACGCGGACGAGATCCTCCACGCATCGGGCCTCCGCCCTGACCGTGACGTCGCGTCGATGTCGACCCAGGAGATCCGCCGCTTCTTCAGGGCCGTCGTCGAGACGCTGCACGAGTCGGCGAAGCACCGTGGCCTCACGACCTCCGACGGCGAGTACAAGGACCTGGCCGGCAAGCCGGGAGGGTGGGCCGAACAGCAGGTCTACGAACGCGATGGCGAAGCCTGCCTGCGCTGCAGGGGTACGATCTCGAAGATCCGGATGGCGAACAAGCCTGTCTTCCTGTGCGAGGAATGCCAGGTTTGACCAGGTCGTACGACCTATTCGGATAGTTACGCTCCGAGGCGAAATTCTGGCTAGGGTTACTCACCGTGACGAACGGTGATCCGCACCCCGAACCGAGTTCCACGCTGGGTGCGAACGAACCGATCACCCTCAGCGATCCGGACGGGGCGATCACACGTGTCGCTCCTTGGTCCACATGGACGCGGGAACAGGTCCGAGCCCCTGGTGGTGAACCGAGCCTCGTCACCCACCTGAAGGACGGGCAACTGTGGTTCGCTGCCGGTCGAACGAGAAGCCCCTGGCACCACGAGATCCGCATCGGCCGCGTCTCGGTGACGACGCCGCGGGGTCGATTTCACGCGTCGGCAGCCCAGGAAGGCGGCGCGACCGTCGCCTGCCTCGCAGGTAGGACACGGGTACTCGTAGAAGGTGGCGAGCCACTGGTGCTGCGCGAGAACCAGACGGCCGCGATCTCCAGCGACGGCAACACCGTCGTAGTGACCCAGGAGACGCCTTTCGTCGATCCCGAGACCGTCCCGCTCGCAGCGTTCGAACCGCGCGACGACGCAGCCCACGTCGGAGTCGACGGCCCACCCGAAGCACGTTCGGACACGGCCGACGACTCCCTCCTGCCGATTCCTGCCCCGCGCCGCTCACGCGCGGTGGTCGGTGTTTCGCGGGTGGCGGCCGTCGTCGCCATCGTCGCGGTCGCGGTCGCCTCGCTGTCGCTCCTCCTGCGGGACCGTGGCGACGACGACGCGGCAGGTGCCGTGGACCGCAGGGTCACCCAAACCACGACTGGACCGGCGCCGACGGGACCGCCCGCGACTCGTCCTGGCACGGCCCCTCAGCGCACCACCGAACCCCGCGACACCACGACAGAGGCGAAAGCGACCACGTCGTCGAGTCCAGCGACGACCGCTCCCCCTGCCACCCAGGCACCGGCACCGCCCGCGACGATCGCCACGGTCCGGAGCAGCCCGGACGCCGTGGCCGTGGGGCGACTCAATGCGTGCAAGCGCGTGGATGGCGGTGTTCTCGCCACTGTCGACGTGATCCACACCAAGGGTGGCGTGGGGCGGTTCCGTGTCGAGATAGCCGTCGTGGACGGTGCTGGGCGGCGGATCGCCACATCGAGCGGTGAGACGGCGCTGTTGACGGGCAGCGACTCGGCAGTGATCGAGGTCCGGGTTCCCGTGGCCGGCAAGGTCGCCGGGTCGTGCCAGATCCTCGGAGTCACCGCGTTCTGAGCCGGCGGGCACCGAGTGCGACGAAGGGGCCGTGGAGCGGGCCGAAGTAGTGTGACCGGTCCGTCCGTCCACCGGGGTGTCCGTTGTTCCTGAAGTCACTGTCCATCAAGGGGTTCAAGTCGTTCGCCGACTCGACGACCCTCCTGATGGAACCAGGGGTGACCGTCGTCGTCGGACCGAACGGGAGCGGCAAGTCCAACGTGGTCGACGCCATCGGTTGGGTGCTCGGTGCCCAGGCCCCGAGCGCGGTCCGATCCCAGAAGATGGACGACGTCATCTTCGCCGGGGCGGCCAAGCGTCCAGCGTTGGGACGCGCCGAGGTGTCGCTCACCATCGACAACGCGTCGGGGATGCTCCCCATCGAGTTCAACGAGGTGACCATCACCCGAATCCTGTTCCGCAACGGAGACAGCGAGTACTCGATCAACGGCGTCCCCTGCCGTCTGCTCGACATCCAGGAACTCCTGTCGGATTCGGGGGTCGGTCGCCAACAGCACGTCATCATCAGTCAGGGGCAGATCGACGCGGTCCTCAACGCCCGTCCCGAGGACCGCCGCCTGATCATCGAGGAGGCTGCGGGCGTCCTGAAGTTCCGCCGTCGCAAGGAGAAGGCCGAACGGCGCCTCAACGCCACCGAGGGGAACCTCACCCGTCTCCAGGACCTGCTCAGAGAGGTGCGACGGCAGCTACGGCCGCTCGAGAAACAGGCTGACGCCGCGCGTCGTCACGGCTCCGTCGTGGCCGAACTCTCGGCCTTGAGGATCTACCTCTCCGGCCAGGACATCATCAGGTTGCGCCGTCGCCTCGAACAGGGCGAGACAACGAGGCGTTCTCTCGGCAACGACGAACGCGACCTGCTGACCCGTCTGCGTGCGCTCGACGCGGAAGTGCTCGCGACCGAGGCCCGTCTCACCGCGGTCGGCGGTGACGACCTCGGTGACGCTCTCGCCCGGTTCGAGGCGTTGCGTGAACGAGGCCGGGGACTGGGTGCCGTGCTCGCGGAACGACGCCGGGGACTGGAACGGGACCGGGAGATCTCGGTGGACGAGGGCGTCGTCGCCAACCTGGACGCCGAGGGTGCGCGCCTCGCCGAGGACCTGGCCGGTGTCGAGACTGCGATAGCGGACCTGGCACCGGAGGCGGCGGAGGTGGAGGCCTCGGAGGTCGACCTCGTCCTCGCACGTGAACAGTTCCAGGCCGAGTGGGCCGACGGGGAACCGACCGGCTCGGGTGGTGCTGCCGAGGTGCGAGGCGAACTCGCTGCCGTTCGTCTATCGGTCGAGCGAAACCGCAGCGAGGTCGACCGGACCCGCAAGCGCGTCGATTCGTTCGATGAACGTCTGGCCCGGCTCGCCGCCGACGCCCAGCGTCTCGCCGGAGAGCTGGCGGATCGGACGGCCGAGGAGCAACCGGCCAGAGATCGGCTTGCGGAGTCCGAAGCCGCGCGCTCGGAGGCCGAGCGGGCCGCGAACGAAGCAGACGAGGCCCGGCGGGCAACGGAGGCGGAACAGCACTCCTGGACCGCACGTGCCGAGGCGCTGGCGTTGGCGTTGGACCAGGCGCGCTCAGCCGCTGGGGCGGAACGACTGAGTGCCGTCGACGGTGTGCTCGGAACTCTGCTGGACCTCGTCGAAGTGGACGACGGTTGGGAGACCGCGTTCGAGGCCGCAGCCGGCGAGGCCATCGCGGCGGTGGTCGTCGAATCGGTCGATTCCGGACGGCGAGCCCTGGCCGAGCTGCGCTCCGGGGACGCGACCGGAGCGGTCATCGCGTTGGGTGCGGATCGCTCTCCCGTGGTCAGCTCCGACCCTCGCGCGGTGAGACCTCACGTCCGGGGCATCAGGCCCGGAGTCGATGCCCTGCTCGACTCGCTCGTCGGTGACGTGCTCGCCACCGACACCTGGTCCGAGGCCGTAGACATCGTGATCGCCGCCCCCGGTGCGGTGGCCGTGAGTCGTTCGGGTGACCGCTTCGGCCCGACCGGTTGGAGGATCGGTGGTGCTGGTTCGGGTGCCACGGGTGCGGCACTCGAAGAGGCCCGCGCCGCCGCGGCGACGGCGACGGAGGGCGCGGCGGCCGCCCGGGAGACGGCGAGGGCCTGCGGCGAGACGCTGGCGGCCGCGCGGCGGGAGGAAGCCGAGCGAGCGAAGGAACTCGACCGGACGACCGCCGCTATCGCTTCGTTGACCGACGCCGAACGTCGCGCCCGGAAGGCCCACGAGGAGGCGGGTCCCGAAGGGGAGGCCGCACGCTCCGCTCTGGCGGAGGCCACCGAGAGGGCTCGGCGTGACGACGAACGAGTCGCAGAACTCGAAGCGCGTCTCCCGGCGCTCGAAGCCGAAGAGGCGGCGGTGGCCGAACGCGGCCGGGCGATGGCCGAAGCACGTTCCCGCCTGGAGGACAGGGCGAGGTCCGTCGCGCAGGCTCGTAAGGACCACGACGTGCGGCGGGCCGGCTTGGAGGAACGGCGTGCGTCGATCACTCGCCGGATCACCGAGATCGACGCACGCCTGTCGCGTCACGTCGAGGAACGACGCGAGGCCGAGGCGCGTCGCCTGGAACTGGATCGCCGGCTCCGTGCGACGGTCGCCCTCGCCGACCACGTCGCAGAGCGGCTCGTCGTCGTGGAGGAGGAGCTCGGCCGGATCCGTGAGCGACGCAGGGAGCGGAACGAGGCGACCCGGGACATCACCACCCACCTGGAAGCGATCCGCAAGGAACGGGCTGCCGCAGAGCGTTCACTCGCCGAGGTGCGCCAGCGACTGCAGCGTTCCGAACTCGACGACGCCGAGGTGAGGGTGCGCCTCGAAGGGGCCGTCGAGACGATCCGACGCGACTTCGACGTCGAACCGGAAGCCGCCATGGAAGCGCCCGCTCCGGAGCTCCCCGAGGGTGTCACCGGTCCGGCGCGGGTACGCGAGCTGGAACGGGACCTGCGGATCATGGGGCCCATCAACCCGCTGGCTCTCGAGGAGTTCCAGGCGCTCCAGGAACGACACGAGTTCCTCCAGGAGCAACTCGAGGACGTGAAGTCGACCCGGCGCGATCTGTCCAAGGTGATCAAGGCGATCGACGCCGAGATCGTCAGCGTGTTCGCCGCCGCGTACGCCGAGGTCGCCGAGAACTACGTCCACCTTTTCGAGACCCTGTTCCCCGGCGGCAAGGGTCGCCTCAAGCTGACCGACCCCGACGACCTGCTCACGACCGGTATCGAGGTGGAGGCCCGGCCTTCCGGCAAGAACGTCCGCAAGCTCTCCCTCCTGTCAGGTGGCGAGCGCTCGTTGACCGCGCTGGCGTACCTGTTCGCCGTGTTCCGCGCCCGGCCCAGCCCCTTCTACGTGANNTGATGGACGAGGTCGAGGCTGCGCTGGACGACGTCAACCTGTCGCGCTTCCTGGGCCTCGTGCAGGAGTTCCGAGACGACGCCCAGCTCATCATCGTCAGCCACCAGAAGCGGACCATGGAAGCAGCCGACTGTCTGTACGGGGTCACGATGGCGCCCGGGGGCAGCAGCCGGGCCGTCAGCGAGAAGGTTCGCTGACGGCGACCACAGGTCGACGGTGGCACCGAGGAACCCGTAGGACACCGGCCACCTACGATTGGTTGTGGACATCGGCCCGGAGGAGAGGATGGACGAGCAAGGCCCGGAGCGCGCCGAGCGTTCCCGGTGGGAACCCGCGCCTGACCTTCTGCCCAGTGCCACGGCCGATGACCCGACGGTCGCCCAGAGCGCCGTAGCGGGCCCGTCCGGTGACGCCGGAGAGGCGACCGTCCCGGATCGAGCCGCTCCGCCACCCCCGCCCGCGCCACCCGCCCCGCCGGTACCGAGGGCCGACGTACCGCCTCCCGCTCACGTCGCTACGAACCTGCCGCCTGGACCAGGGCCCGTCGAGGGGCCATCCGCTTCGAGTGCCGGATCGGTCCGCAACCGCCGATTGGCGATCGCCGCCGCGGTGCTGGCCGTCGTCGCCGCGGTCGTCGTCGCCGCGGTCGTCGTCTCCCAGGGCGGCGGAGACGACTCAGCTGCGGACACGACCACGACCTCCACCTCCTCGACCACCAGCACGACGGTCGTGCAGGGAGAGGTCGAACTGCTCGCCGGCGTGAAGGCGATCGTGCCGCCCGGCTCGTTGAGCCCCGGCGCCGTGCCTGTCGCCGACCTGACGACTCTGCCCGGTGACCTGGGTGCCATGACCCCGGCCGGACCGGTGATCGCCCTCCGGATCGAGAAGGGGCGGATGTTGGCACCGATCCGGCTCGCATTCACCCTGTCCGGGACCCCGACTGCTCCCACCGGTGGCGAACCTGTCGTCGTCGCCCTGACACGTCAGGACGGCAACGACACGTTTCACCAGGGCAAGGTGACGGGCGGTGCGACGACCTTCGAGGTCGAGGTCGACGACGTCGGGGTGGTGGCTCCGATGACATGGCGGTGGGAACAGCTGACGGAACTGACCCGGAAAGCGTTCCGAGGTGTCGCTGAGTCCGATGCGACTTCCCCCGCCGATGTCTCCTGCGCTGACGACCTCGATGACGGTGAGGTGCGGGTTTCCGGAGGTGACGGCGGGGTGGCCTGGTGCACTGAACGTGACGGCACGGACCGACGCGTCATCGCTGTCAACCATGTCGGGTTCCCCGTGACGGTGCGTTGGGTCGGGAAGGTCACGGCGACACGCGCCGACGGGACCGGCGACCTCACAAGACTCGGGACCGGGTTCACGTCGTGGACCACCGACACCACCCTCACCCTCTCACCGGGGGAACGTGCCTCCTTCGTCGTGGCATCGGCGGACGAGGCGACGTTCACCGCCGAGGTCGACGACACCGCACGATCCGTCGCGGCTCTCGTCGCGGACACCGACCTGGTGGCGGCGATCGGTGACGTCGTGCCGGGAGCGGAATCCAACGACCGTCAGGAAGTCCTCGATCGAGTCGACCCCGCATGTGCCTCCGAGGCGGGACCCGGTGCCGGGCCCGTGCTCGAACGCTGCTTCGACGCTGCAACCCTCCGATCGATCTTCGGCGATCAGGCTGCCGACCTGATCGCCCCGCTCCTCGCACCGAAGGTGCTGGGTATCGCCGTCGAGGACGCCGCACGATCCGTCGAGCAGACGATGACCCGCCGTGCCGGTGGCTCGCTCACGCTGACCGCACGAACGGTCCACGAGTGGCCCACCGGGGAGAACGATGCCGACCCTGCCCTCCTCAGCTGGTTGGACGACATCGGCGAGACGAGTGAGTGGGCCCGGTGCGTGGACGACTACTGCGTCGCCGGCGTTGCAGGCAGGGTCGCGGTCGTCCAGATCGAGGACGGAAGCGTCGTGCGCTCCGGTGGGGTGGACCTGGACGTCGCGGACCCGCTGAGGGCCCTGACCGACATCGGCATACCCGAGTCGGTCGCGGATGCGCTCACCGCAGCTTGAGGCCCCTCAGGGCAGACGACTGAACCAGAGTTGGCTGGCGGCCGCGGCCACGGCGAGCGCAACGAGACTGGCCGCGACGAAGCGGTCCGAGATGTCACGTTGCTCGGTCGTATAGCCGATCGAGGAGCCGATGTCCTTGTAGACCCGTTCGAGCTGGTGGCCGGTCGTTGCCTCGAAGAAGCTCCCACCCGTGGCGTTCGCTATCGCTTCCAGGGCGGGACCGTCGACGGCGACGTTCACCGGTTCGGGTTCGCCCTCGATCCGGATCGTCCCCTCAGGCGTGCCGAAGGCGATCGTCGACACCGGTACGCCCTGCTTCTTCGCAGCGGCTGCCGCTTCGGCGTCGGGGCGGCCTGCGGTGGTCGACCCGTCGCTCATGACCACGATCCGCGCCGGGACGTCCTTGTCGTCCGTCTTGGAGCCGTCCACCGGTGCAGCGTTCTTGATGGCATCCAGCGAGGCGAAGATCGCCTCACCGATGGCAGTCCGTTCCCCGAGTCGGATCTGGTCGATCGCCGCGATCAACTGCTCGTGGTCCTGCGTCGGCGGCACCTTCAGTTGGGCGACACCGTTGAACGTGACGAGGCCCACGTTGATCCGATCCGGCAGCATCCTGATGAACGACTTGGCCGCGGCCTGTGCAGCCTCGATGCGGTTCGGTGCCACGTCGGTGGCAGCCATCGAGAGGGAGGTGTCTATGGCGACGATGATCGTGGCCCTTTCCCGGGGTACCCGCATGTCGGTGGCCGGCTTCGCGAGCGATCCGACCAACCCGGCGAGGCCCACCAACATCAGAACGGCGGGCAGGTGACGCCGCCAGCCCGGTCGCTTGGGTGCGACGGAGTCCAACAGAGACAAGTTGGTGAACTTCACCGCGTACGAACGACGACGGGTCTGCAGCACGACGTAGCTGAGCGCGAGGGCGGCGACGCCGACGAGCAGCCACAACCGGCCCGGGCTCAGGAAGGTGATCCCGAGGACATCGGCGATCATCGGGCACCCCAACCGGCTCGACGGGCGTGCACCCGGGCGCGCCGCTCCGTCACGAACCGGACGACGTCGAACAGCCAGTCACGGTCGGTGCGCAGGACGAGGTGATCGACGCCCGCACCCCTGAGCGCATCCGCGATCACCTTGCGCTGCTCCGTGGCTGCGGCCGCATAACGGGCTCGAAGCTTGCGGGACGATGTCGGGACCTCACGTGTCCTGCCCGTAGCCGGGTCCACGACGCTGAGTACCCCGACGTCTGGCAGCGAAAGCTCACGCGGATCGATGACCTCCACCGCGATCGTCTCGTGCCGAGCTGCGAGTCGACGGAGCGGGCGGGACCACTCTTCGGGGGGAGCGAGGAAGTCCGACACGACCGTGACCAGGCCGCGCCTGCGCGCCACGACCGACAAGCGATCCACCGCGGCTCCGAGATCGACCCGACCGGAGTCGATCCGAGGCTGGGTCACCAAGCGGTGCAACGTGGACATCAGGTGCGTACGGCCACCTCGAGCCGGAACGACCTCACAACCGTCGGGGCCGGCGATCACCGCTCCGAAGCGGTTGCCGGTCCGGGCCGTCAGGAACCCGATCGCCGCGGCCGCGGACACCGCCAGGTCCCGCTTCTCGCAGAACGCGGTACCGAAATCCATCGTCGGGCCGACATCGACCAGCGCCCACGTCTCCAGTTCCCGGTCGGCAATGGTCTCCCGCACGTGTGGTGCGACCATTCGTGCGGTGACGTTCCAGTCGATACGGCGTACGTCGTCCCCGGCCACGTACGCGCGGGTCTCGCTGAGCTCCGATCCGTGGCCCGGCACCAGGCCCTGGTACTCGCCGTGAAGGAGACCGTCGAGCTTGTGCGCGACGGCCAGATCGAGGCGGCGCAGAACCTCGTCGGGGCCGGTGTGGACCGTGCGGGGCGGGACGTTGGGCGTCATGGCCGCCCTGGCCCCTCCCAGGGAGTCGTGCCGGTCGGCTCCGCTGCTGACGGGTCGACGGGTGGTGGAGGTGTCCAACCCGTGTTCGAGGTCGATTCCTGTCCCCAGCCGACGGGTCCGGTCGGGTCGCCGTGGCCCGCCCAGGACGGTGCCGATGGCGTCGTCTGCGACGAAGGCGTGAACGACGACCCGAGGTGGGAGGCAGTGGGATCCTGCGACGGCGTGACCCTCGGCGCCGGCACGGTGGACAGGAGGCGGCCGAGCACATCGTCGACCCCGATGTCGCGGGCGAGGGCCTCGTAGGACAGCACGAGTCGGTGTCGCAGCACGTCCGGAGCGACGTCGAACACGTCCTGGGGGAGCACGTAGGTGCGCCCCCGCATGAGTGCGAGAGCACGTCCGGCCGCTACGAGGCCGAGGCTCGCACGTGGGCTGGCCCCGTACGAGACGAGTTCGTTCAGGTCGGCGAGGCCGTAACGGTCCGGTTGACGGGTGGCGAACACCAGCGACACCGCGTAGTCGACGACCTCGCGTGCCACGAAGATCGAATCGGCGACGGTCTGGAGGCCGGCCAGCGCGTCGATCGTCAGGGAAGGGGACGCCTCGGGCGGCCGTACACCCATTCGCTGCACGATCTCGACTTCCTCGGCGACGGTCGGATAGTCGACGACGATCTTCATCAGGAAGCGGTCGCGCTGTGCCTCGGGCAGCGGGTACACGCCTTCCTGCTCGATCGGGTTCTGGGTCGCGAGCACGAGGAACGGGCGTGGCACTGGGAAGGTCTCACCGCCGATGGTCACCTGGTACTCGGCCATGACCTCGAGCAGCGCGGACTGGACCTTGGCGGGGGAGCGGTTGATCTCGTCCGCGAGGACGAAGTTCGCGAACACCGGACCGAGCTCGACGTCGAACGTCTCGGTGGAGGAGCGGTAGATCCGCGTGCCCATGACGTCGGCGGGGAGCAGGTCGGGCGTGAACTGGATCCGGTGGAACGTCCCGCCGACGACCACCGCGATCGTCTCGGCCGCGAGCGTCTTGGCAAGTCCCGGGACACCCTCGAGCAGGGCGTGGCCCTTCGCCAGCAGGCACACGAGCAACCGCTCCACGACCCGGTCCTGGCCGACGATGATCTTCTTGACCTCGAAGATCGTCTGTTCCAGGCGTTCCGCAGCCTGAGTGACGGCGGCCTGGTTCGGTGAGATGTCGGTCATCGATGCTCCTGTGGTCGACACGTCCACTGGAACAGCGGCCGGCGAAGGTCAGCGTAAAGCCGGCACCGCCAGTCGAGTGCGCGATCGCTGTCGGGGGCACATCGCGGGACGACGCGCCCGCACTTTCGCCCGGGCTTCGGAGGGGGACGGTACCGTCGGCCGGATGCGCATCCTTGTCGTCGAGGACGAAGTCGAACTGGCGAGCGCCATCGCCGTCGGGCTCCGCCGGGAGGGCTACGCGGTCGACGTCGCGCACTCCGTGGAGGAGGCGGTCGACCGACTCCTCGTCACCGCGTACGACCTCATCACCCTCGACCTGAACCTCCCCGACGGCGACGGACTGGACCTTGCCCGGCGCGTCCGCACCGACGGCGACCTGGCGCCGGTGGAAGGAGACCAGCCACCGCGGATCCTGATGGTCACCGCCCGCGACGAGATCGGCGACCGCGTGTTGGGCCTGGACGAAGGTGCCGACGACTACCTCGTCAAACCGTTCGCGTTCAGCGAGTTGTCCGCCCGGGTCCGGAGCCTCATGCGAAGGGCGGCCGGTCGTTCGGGTGCAGTGATGGAGGTCGGCGACATCGTGCTCGACACGGCCCGATTCGAAGCGACCCGGCGGGGCCGCCTGCTCGACCTGACAGCGAAGGAGTTCGCCCTCCTCCGATACTTCATGACACACCCCGGGGAGGTGCTCAGCCAGGAACACCTCCTCGAACACGTCTGGGACGAGAACGCCGACCCGCTTACGAACACGGTGCGAGTGACGGTCGGAACCCTGCGCCGGAAGCTGACCCGCGACGACGACCCACACCCGCCGATCGAGACGATCATCGGAGCCGGGTACCGGCTCAACGTCCCCGAACCCGACCACCGGGACACCGGCGATGGCTGAGCTCGGACGGCCACCTTCGAACCGGGTGCCGAACCCGGCGGCACCGGGTGGTGAGGTGCCGGGCGGCACGCGAGCGGTGGTCACGGACGACGCTCGACCCGAGACCGTCGTCGACCTGGAGCCGCACGGGATGGTGGCGCGTTCGATGGTCAGGATCGTGGACCGGTTGCCCGACTGGATGGGCTCGATCCGTTTCAGGCTCACCGCCCTCTACTCGTTGCTCCTCTTCGGGCTCGCGGCCTTCACCGTCGCGGGGGTCTACGCCGTCCTCGCATCCCGTCTCAGCGACGAACGCCACTTCGTCTCACGGGACGTGACCGTCGTGCGAGAGGTGCCCGGCGGATTCGAACTGACCCCCACCCAGCTCATGACCGAGTACCGCTCGGTGGAACAGCTCGCCAACGAACGGGCACTCAGCCTGCTCCGCACCTACTCGCTGTCAGCGCTCGGACTGCTGTTCCTGGCGAGCCTCGCGATCGGTTGGCTGGTGGCGGGGCGGGTGCTGGCTCCGATCGGTCGCATCACCGCGGTCGCCCGTGACATCCAGGCGACGGACCTTTCCCGTCGCATCGCCATGCGCGGGCCGCCCGACGAGTTGAAGGAGCTCGCGGACACCTTCGACGCCATGCTGTCCCGTCTCGACGAGGCCTTCGAGGGCCAGCAGCGTTTCGTGCAGGAGGCCTCACACGAACTGCGCAATCCGCTGGCCGTGATCCGCACGAACCTGGACGTCGCGCTCGCGGACCCGAACCCTGACCCTGTCGAGCTCCGCCGGACCGCGGAACTCGTCGAGCGGACCGCAGCGAGGATGTCGACCCTCGTCGACGATCTGCTCCTGCTCGCCCAGCTCGACGAGGGGCGGCCCATGGCCGCGACGGTGGTCGATCTCGCCGACGTCGTGATCGAGTCGGCCGACGCGGCGAGTGCGATGGCGCCCGACCGCGTCGTCCGCGTCCGGGTGGAGGACGTCGTCCACGTCGTGGGTGATCACGTCCGGCTGCGTCAGGTGGTCGACAACCTGCTCGGCAACGTGCGGACGCACACCCCGCCCGGGACGGTCTGCCTCGTGACGGTGAAGCGGGATGGCGACGACGGTCTGATCGTCGTCGCCGACGACGGTCCCGGCATGGGCCCGCACGACGCCGAGCGAGCGTTCCGGCGCTTCCACCGAGCCGACGTGTCGCGGTCGCGGGCCTCGGGCGGTGCCGGCTTCGGCCTGTCGATCGTGAACGCGATCGTGACCGCCCACGGCGGAACCGTCGAGCTCCGGTCGGATGCGGGCGTCGGCACGACCGTGACCGTCCGGCTGCCGATCGACGAGGAGATGTCGTGAACGACCTCATGTGGTTCCTCACACGCGCGACCGGGATCGTCGCGACCGTCCTCGGGGTCGCCGCGCTGTGTTGGGGATTCTTCTTCTCGGCCCGTGAGACAGGCAGGAGGCTCAGGCCGGCGTGGTGGCTCGACCTGCACAACTGGCTCGGTGGCCTCGCACTCGTCTTCACGGGTCTCCACGTCGCCACCGCTCTGCTCGACGGTGACCTGGGGCTCCGCATCGTCGATCTGCTCGTTCCCGGTGCCGCCGTCGACGACCGGTGGGCGCTCGCGTGGGGCGTGATCGCGATGTACCTCTTCGCCGTTGCCGTGTTCACGTCGTGGCCGCGTCGGCGGTTCCCGCGTCGCGTGTGGCGGGTCCTCCACCTCGGTTCGGTGGTCGGCGTCGCGCTCGCGATGCTCCACGCGCAGCAGATCGGCACCGAGGCGTCGACGGTCGCGTTCATGCAAGGGTTGCTCGTCCTGTTCGGCTTCGGTGTCCAGGCGCTGCTCGTGCGGGTGCTGGGGGTCGTGTCGAGGATGCGCCGCTGATGCGACGCCTCGCGTTTTCACAGGCGACGCACAGGTGGCGCGAACCGGCGCTTGATGCAGCCGTGGCTGAATGGGTCCCATGAACGAGCGATCCACATCGACGGAGCGTGATGCGCTCGATGCGCGTCTGGCGGCGCTGGCCGCCCGCCGGCCGGCAGCCGCCCGGCCGGTCGCCGGCCACGCCGGGGCGTCGCGGACGCCGAGCGCAACGGGTCGGACGAAGCGCCGCCACGCGGCGCAGGGGTCGCGGATCGCCTCGCTCGGCCTGAGCGTCGCGTCCACCGGTGCGCTCGCGACGCTGTTCGCGATCACGAACCAGGGATCCGGTGATCAGGTCGCCGCGGCCAGCATCGTCGCCGGACCGTCCGTTGGCGTCAACGTCGCCGCCACGGCGGTCACGGCGACGAGCGGGCTCGCGCCGGCAAGCGACGCATCGGGACCGACACCGACGGTCGTCGACGTGACGCTCCCGCCGCCGACCGGGGGTGTCTCCCCCGACCCGACGTCCGCGCCGACATCGTCGACGGCGCCGGTCGAGCCGCCCGTGACGCAGGCGCCCGCGGCGCAGGCCCAGTCGGTCGTGGTGCAGGGCGGTGTGTTCCACAACAAGTGGGGCGACGTCCAGGTCCAGGCGACGTTCGCACCCGACGGCTCGTTGGTCGACGTGGTGACGCTGCAGACGCCGTCCCGCGACGGCAAGAGCGTCCGCATCAACGACCGGGCGGCACCACAGCTCAACGCCGAGGCGTTGTCCGTCCAGAGCGCCGACGTGCACACGGTCTCCGGGGCGACCTACACGAGCACGGACTACCGCCGTTCCCTCCAGTCCCCGATCGACGCCGCCCGTCAGGTCGGCGCCACCACGATCGTCTGAGCCGGCCATGACCGTCGTGAACCCACCGATCCACACCCACGTCGAGCTCGTGATGGGCACGGCCGTCTCCTTCGACGTTCGCGACGAGGCGGGGCACACCGGCGTCGATGCCGCGGTCGCGTGGCTCCACCACGTCGACGCCACGTTCAGCGTGCACCGCGCGGACAGCCTGATCTCGCGCCTCGGGCGGGGCGAGATCACGCTCGACGACATCGACGAGCTCGACC
>JAGQSN010000450.1 GCA_020439555.1 Acidimicrobiales bacterium
CCGGGCATATGGTCTGGTCGGACCGCTCGTGGCCGCCGTCCGTCTAGGGATCGTCACCCTCGACGAAGCGGAACTCGAACGGCTCGGAGCCAGACACGAAGCCGAGATGGAGTGGTGCCTGCTCGTCGAGCGCCGCCTCCTCGACATCGAGGAGGTCTTCGATCGGATCGGCGGAGTCGACCACCGGGTCCTCAAGGGGCCGGCGGTCGCCCACCTCGACGAACCCGATCCCTCGCTGCGGTCGTTCGGCGATCTCGACATCCTCATCGCCGCCCACGACATGGACCGGGGTATTGCCGCGCTGGAGACTCTCGGCGCCGAGCGGCGACTGCCCGAACGCAGACCGGGCTTCGACCGACGCTTCGTGAAGGGGGTCGGCATGGCCTGCGACGACGGCGTCGAGATCGACGTGCACCGCAGCCTCTGCGGTGGCCCTCACGGGTTCCGTATCCCGTTGGATCGGTTGTTCGCCGAGGAACGCGTCTTCGACGTGGGCGGCCGCCCGATTCCTGCACTGTCGGACCGTCACCGGGCCCTGCACGCCTGTTACCACGCGGTCATCGGATCGGCGGTGCCACCGCTTCGAACGCTGCGCGACCTCGCCGGCTTCCTGACCTTGGGTGAGCCCGTCGAAGACCTCGTCGGTGAGGCACGGCGGTGGAGGGGCGAAGCCGTTCTCGCCGCGGCGGTCGGGCTGACCGTCGACGTGTTCGACCTCGTGCTGCCCGAATGGACCGACTGGGTGGAGCGATTCGGGATGAGCGACACCGAGGCCGACATCATCCGCCGGGCGAGGAGAGAGCCCACCGGCATCGTCGAGCCGGGTGTCCTCGCTGAGCTGTCCTGGCCCGAACGGGCCGCATTCCTCTTCGCGGTGGCGTTTCCGTCGAAGGCCGTGCTCGCAGAACGGGGTCAGACACCGTTGGGCAGGATCACCTCGGGTCTGCGTCGGATGCGTGGGGACCGCACCACGGACCGGGACGGGTAGGCTGGCGAATCCCCCTTTCAGGGGTTCGATCAACCAGAGGACCGCTGCCGACTTCATGACAGTGCACCCAGACCTGGCCGCCGAACAGGACTTCATCGATCGGGCGTACCAGTCCCTCGACGAGGCGCGGAACTCCGCGAACCGTCTGAAGGGCATGGTCGAGGTCGGCCAAGGGGGCACCGAGCAGGCACGTTTCGAGCGCGAGGTGATCTACGACACCGTCTCGCATCGTCTCAGCCAACTCCACCTGGGCGACGCGTCGCTGGTGTTCGGACGGATCGACTGCGAGCCCGTCGACGGGGAACCGATCGGCGAGTCGTTCCACATCGGGCGAGTGGCCGTGTCCGGGCCGGACCAGGAACCGATGGTCGTCGACTGGCGGGCACCCGTCGCCGAGCCCTTCTACCGAGCCACCGGTCGCCAGCCCATGGGCCTCGCCCGTCGACGCCACTTCGCCACCCGGGGCCGTCAACTCCTCGGAATCGAGGACGAATTCTTCGGTGAGCACGCCCTGGACCTCGGTGAGAGCGCCGGCATCCAGGGTCACGGTGCGCTCATCGCCGCGCTGGAGACGTCGCGGTCGGGTCGACTGGGCGACATCGTCGCCACCATCCAGGGTGAACAGGACGAGATCATTCGAGCCCCGCTCCCCGGTGTGCTCGTCGTCCAGGGCGGCCCCGGCACCGGCA
>JAGQSN010000451.1 GCA_020439555.1 Acidimicrobiales bacterium
CCCGCGACGATCGGCTGTAGTCGATCGGTGCGTTGAACAAGCACGACCACGCGACCGTCGGGGTCATTCACGATGGCCTCAGGCTTGCTGTAGACCGTGCCGGAGCACTCGGTCGGAGATCCGAGCGTCGAAGCAACATCCTCGACGGCGACTCCTACGCGCAGTCCGCGCTCGGGTGGTCGGCTGTCCGTCGCCGGATAGAGCTCCACGACGGTCTCACCCAGCACGGTCGTGTAGTGCACAGGGCCCGACCCGTGTTGCTCCGTTTCGAACGAGAGCCCGAGGCGTTCGTAGAAGCGGCGAGTGACCTCGATATCAGAACACCGCAGGACCAGGTGATCGATCGTCGGTGCCGAGCGTGCGGCCTTAGATGGCTTGCTCACGAGAATCTCTCGGAACCGAGAGTCGCCTCATTCGCCGCGACAGCGAGGAGGTTGTCGATCTCGTGAGCGAACTCGGCGGCTCGTTGGTACGACGTCGGCAAAACGAGTTCGAGGCTGCCAGCTCCAGCGATCGGCTCGTCCGGCCAGACGAACGAGGAAAGCCGAACGCATGCACCCAGTTGCCCGCGGTGTCCAAGCTCGATGAGGCGAACGTCGATCGTTGCGTGGAAGTCATCCGGCTCACTGAGCGAGCCGTAGCCCGTCACGATCCGCACCGGATGGTTCGGATCCAGCGGAAACCGCCTGGCGTCCGCTGCGAAGGCCCGGAGCTGGCAGCCGTCGGTGTAGCCCCGACCCTCACCGGCCCACTGGCCGCACCGGGCGGATGCGACAAGCTCTCCCGTTCCGTCGTTCATCGGAGTCCAGGACGGTTTCAGATGGTCGGTCATCGGGCGGGAACTCCGTCAGTTTCTGGCTGAAGCTACCTGACGCCCTGAGAGGCTGTCGCGAAAGTTGTCCCAGCGCGGTCAGCCTGGGGCGGGTTCGGTGAGGCGGCGCAGGAGCATCCGGCTGTGGGCGGCCCATATGAACCCTTCGTGCACGACCGGGTCGCGTTCATAGTCGACTTGGAGGCGGCGGTGATTCATGATCCAGGACCAGGTGCGCTCGACGACCCAGCGTCGCGGGAGGACCTCGAAGCGGCCCGGGTGGATCTTCGACACGACCTCGACGGCGACGTGGTGGTGTCGGCAGTGATCGATGAAGGTGCGCTTGAACCCGCCGTCGCACCAGAGCTTCGCGAACCGTTTCGAACGGGCTCGGGCGAGGTCGGCCACGGCGATCCCCCCGGTGTTGTCCGACGTCGACGCGGCCACCACCCAGATCGCGATCAACAGGCCGCTGGTGTCGACGATGCCGAAGGTCTTGCGGCCCGAGATCTTCTTGCCAGCGTCGTAACCCCTTGTCCCGCCTGTCACCGTGGCCGCACCGCGCACGCTCCGTGCATCGACAACTCCCGCCGACGGGCCGGGCTGGCGGCCCTCGGCCTCGCGAACCGCGGCGACCAGCCGCTGGGCGATCCGCTCCCAGGTGCCGTCGCGCGACCAACGAAGGTGATAGCTGTGCACCGTGGACCACTTCGGGTACTCCAACGGCAACGCCCGCCACTGACAGCCCGTCGCTGCCACATAGAAGACGGCGTCCACGATCCGACGACGCTCGACCTCCACGGGGCGGCCCATCTTGCCCGGCGACCAATACGGGGCCACCAGGTCAGCGATGAGTTCCCACTCCGCGTCGGACATGTCGCCCTGGGTCGATCGCCAGGTCTGTGCCAATGAAACCGGTTCGGACTCCACGTCCAAGACACTATGCCAATCGAACACCCGCGCGACGGCAATCCCACCAGCTACCTGCCCGAACTATGCAGACAGCCTCTGAGCGTCGAGTTCAGGCCTTCGCCACCAAGGCGCCGCTGCCGACCGGCGTCAACTCCCAGCGATCACCGACTGGGTCGATCCACCCGAGGTGTTCCAGCTTCCACGTCGTCCGGGCAACCAGGCCCGGAAGACGCCCGCCCCACCGGTCGGCGCTCCCGTCGCCGTCAATCCAGCACTCGGCGATCTCGGCATCGGTCCTCGGCCCACAATCTCGAAGCACTTCGAGGATGCGGCGACGTGACCCCGTCAGGTGCAGGGCAACGACCTCGGGCGTCGGGAGGGTTGGCTCAGGGCGATCGGGCACCGGACTTTCCTCCTCAGGTCGGCTCGCGGCGGGGGCAACACAAATTGAATCGCTCGGGGTTTGGTGCAGGGTCTTAGCTTGTCCTGAGGAGGACTTTGTATGAGTAAGACCCAGACGTTGTATCCGGCCGAGGTGCGTGAGCGTTCGGTATCGATGGTGTTTGACACGCTCGGGCCGGATGAGTCGTTGAAGGCTGCGTGTTATCGAGTGGCGCCGTTGGTGAACGTGAAAGCCGCGACGCTTTATGGCTGGTGCAAACAAGCACGTTCGAAAACGAG
>JAGQSN010000452.1 GCA_020439555.1 Acidimicrobiales bacterium
TTGGAGGGATCACCGCCGGCGAGGTGGACCTCGACCCGCCGCACCAGCTCCGACACGAGGTCCGCCTTCCACGGACTCCAGGCCGAGGGGCCCGTGGCGCCCGAGTCGGCCTCGGTCAGCGTCGCCAACAACTTCAGGGTGAGTCGGTCCTCGACGGCGTCCGCGACCGTCGAGATCGTCACCGGGTCCGTGAGGTCACGACGGGTCGCCACGTCCGCCAACAGGAGGTGGTGGCGGACGAGACGAGCCAGGACCTGGCAGTCGGCCTCGTCGAAGCCCATCCGCGAGCTGACCTCCACCGCCTGATCGGCGCCCACGAGGGCATGGTCACCCGGCTTTCCCTTCGCGATGTCGTGCAGCAGCGCGCCCAACAGGAGTAGATCCGGTCTCTCGACCGCAGCCGCCAGCGCCGCTGCGTTCGCGGTCGCCTCGAGAAGATGACGGTCCACGGTGAATCGGTGGTAGGCGTTGCGTTGCGGACGGCTCCGCACGTGGTCCCACTCCGGCAGGAACCTCGTCCACAAGCCGACGTGGTCGAAGGACTCGATGACCGGAACGGCCGCGTGGCCTGCCGCCAGCAGGGCGACGAACCGCTCCCGCAGTTCCGTAGGCCACGGAACGGACGGCTCAGGGGTTCGGTCCAGCAACCGGTCCAACGTCGCACGGGCCGGTCGGGAACCGGTCCGCACCGCCACCTCCGCGACCTCGAATACCAACTCGGGATGAGTCGCCGGGTCGCGGTTCGCCTCCAGGAGAACCTGACCCGCCTTCACGACCACACCCGGAGCACGCGAACGGCTCCGCCAGCCGAGCAGGGACCGGTCCGTCGTCAACCGGGACGAGATCCGGTCCCAGGTCTCGTCGGCCACCCAGGTGACCCGCCGAGCGGCCGCGCTGAGCGACGCCGCCAACTCGTCCGCATCCATGCCGAGCGACTCGGCGACCGCGTCCTGATCCTCCAGGCCGAGGCGCTCCGTGGAACGGGCAGCCACCGTGTGGAGGGCGACCCGGGCATCGAACAGGGTCGCCTCGCATTCGGCGAGCTCGGAGACGTCGTTCGGGTCGAGCACCGGTGAAGCCGCCTCCGCCCACCGCAACACGTGGACGTCGCGCAACCCGCCGCGTGCCTCCTTGAGGTCGGGTTCCAGCAGGAACGCCAACTCGCCGTGCGCGGCCCAACGAGCCTCGGTCACCTCCCGCAGGCGAGCGAGCGCCCACTTCGAACGCTTGCGCCACTGCGCCGCGGCCGCCTCCGCCAGCGAGACCGTCATCGCCTCGTCGCCGGCGACGTGACGGCACGACAGGAACGCAGTGGCCGTCTCCAGGTCCTCCGAAGCGAACGACAACGCGTCACGCTCGGTTCGAACCGCGTGACCGAGCTTCAGACCCTCGTCCCAGATCGGGTACCACAGGAGCTCCGCGACCCGCGACGGGTCCGTCCGCTTCGAGTGCAGGAGCAACAGGTCCAGGTCCGAACCCGGCGCCAAGTCGCCGCGACCGGTCCCTCCCGTTGCCACCAGAGCCAGACCGGAACCCTCGCCGTCGCCCAGGCCGGCCTCACTACACGCCACAGCGAACCGTTCACGAAGCCAGTCGTCCACCAGAGCACGCCACGCAGCCGAGAAGGCTTCCCCGCCCTTCGGAGCAAGTTCGATGGCCAACCGGGCGCGGTCGTTCGACAGGGTCATGACCGCACGATGACCCACGGTGGTTGCGTGTCAGTTGTCGCCATGTTTCGTCTTCGTGAACGACGCGGGAGCCGCTGCGCCCCGAACCGCTCAGCGGAGCGAACCGAGCTTGCGGATCGCGTCCCGGGCCGCGACCTGGAACGGATCCCACGTCGTGGCGATCGCCGGCGCGTACGCCAGATCCAGGTCCACCAGGTCGTACACGGTCAAGCTGCCGACCATCGCCGTGGCGACCACGTCGATCCGCTTGCCGACACGGTCCGCACCGATCAACTGACCACCGATGACACGTCCACTCCCCTTCTCGGCGAGCAACCGCACGAGCACCTCGACCGCGCTCGGGTAGTAGCCGGCGCGGCTCGTCGAGACCGCCTCACCGACGACGAACTCGATCCCGGCCCGGTCCGCCTCCGCCGAATCGAGGCCGGTTCGAGCGATCTCGACCTCACAGACACGGGTGACCGCCGTGCCGAGCACGCCGGGGAACGACGCGTAACGACCACCGATGTTCAGACCGGCCACGCGACCCGTCTTGTTCGCGACCGTGCCGAGAGCGATGTGCACCCGTTCCTTGGACACCTGGTGGAACACGTCCGCACAGTCACCCGCCGCCCAGACGCCCTCCACGCTCGTGCGTTGCCGGTGGTCGACACGAACAGCTCCCTTCGCCCCCGCGGCCACCCCGGCGTCGATCAACAACGACGAGTTGGGGGTCACGCCGGTGCCGAGCACCACCAGATCGGCGACGAGTGACCCGTCGCTCGTCTCGACCACGTGGTCGCCGATCCCCTTCACGTCGACACCGCAACGCACCGTCACGCCGTAACCCTCGAGCACCTCGGTGATCCGACTGCCGATCGGCTCGTCCACGGACCCGAGCGGATAGGGACGACGGTCCACGAGAGTGACCCGGGCGCCACGGTCGACGAACGCCTCCGCCATCTCCAGGCCGATATAACCCGCGCCCACGATCACGACGTCACGACACCTACCCGAAGCGGCCGCGGCGAGCAGGCCGGCAGCGTCCTCCAAGGTCTGCACGCCGTGCACCCAGTCCTGGTCGACACCGGGAACGTCCGGGCGCAGCGGCCGCGCACCCGTGGCGAGCACGAGATGGTCGAATCCCAGGTGGAGCGTTCGCGCCTGATCCAACGCCCGCACCTCGACGCGGCGGGCAGACAGATCCACTCCGGTCACACGGTGCCGGGTCCGTACGTCGATCCGGTGCTGATCGCGGAACTCCTGGGGCGTGCGCACCACCAGATCGTCGATGCCGCCGACGCTCCCACCGACCACGTAGGGGATCCCGCAGGCCGAATAGGAAGTGTGCGCCCCCTGCTCCAACGCGATGATCTCGAGATCGGGCCGCCCTCGGCGGGCATTGGTCGCAGCAGACATCCCAGCCGCATCGCCACCGATCACAACAAGACGCTCTGCCACGGCCGAGCACGTTACCGGCGCAACCAACCACCGCAGACGAGCGGGCCCCGCCTTTATCGCCGGGCCACCCGCCGTGGGAGACTTCGGGCATGGCCGTACGTGAAGACTGTCGCCACTACTCGACGCGCACCACGGCCACCAACGAGATCGTGCAGCGGTGCCGGGTCGACGCCAACGAGACCGCACCCTTCGCGTGCCCCGAGCACTGCCT
>JAGQSN010000092.1 GCA_020439555.1 Acidimicrobiales bacterium
CAACGCCCGCCGCAAGAAGGCGAACCACGGCACCAAGCCGAACGCCGGCCGCGGCTGACCCACTCGCTCGACAACCGGACCCCGACGGCCGACTCGGCCGCTGTCGGGACCGACACGGCGCAGCGATCGCTGCGCCGTTCTCGCGCCCGAGGGCACCCACACCGTTAGGGTTCGGAGATCGACATCCGACGAGGCGGAGACGCCGTCCCTCCACCGGCCGCGGTTCGACGAGGTGGCCGCCGTAGGCAGCGGGAGCGCGCGTGAGCGACCGGGAGATCGTCCTCGACGGTGTCTCGAAGACCTTCGAGGGCTCGTCCACACCGGCGGTGGCACCGCTCGACCTGACCTTCGCTGCAGGCGAGGTCACCGTGCTGATCGGGCCGTCCGGCTGCGGCAAGACCACGACGTTGCGGATGGTCAACCGACTCGTCGAACCGACGACGGGAACGATCAGGATCGGCGGCGTCGACGTACGCGACCGTCCGGTCACCGAACTCCGCCGGAACATCGGCTACGTCATCCAGCAGATCGGTCTCTTCCCGCACCGCACCGTCGCCCAGAACATCGCAACGGTGCCTGCCCTCCACGGTTGGGCGAAAGGTCGGATACGGGACAGGGTCGAGGAACTCGTCGACCTCGTCGGGATCGACCGGGACATGCTCCGGCGCTACCCGACCGAGCTTTCCGGTGGGCAGCAACAACGTGTCGGAGTCGCGCGGGCACTGGCCGCCGATCCGCCGGTCCTGCTCATGGACGAGCCCTTCGGTGCGGTCGATCCGATCGTGCGAGGTCATCTCCAGCGGGAACTCCTGGAGATCCAGGCCCGCCTCCACAAGACGATCGTCCTCGTCACCCACGACCTCGACGAGGCGATCACCCTCGGGGACCGGATCGCCGTCCTCAACTCGGGTGGGGTGGTCGAACAGTTCGCGACACCCGACGAGATGCTCTCCTCACCGGCGAACGGCTTCGTCGCCGACTTCCTCGGCCGCGATCGTTCGATCAAGCGACTGGCGCTGACGAAGGTCCGGGACCTCGACCTCCTGCCGGTTTCGTCGAACGGCGACGGTCCCGGCGATGCGACGGCCACGTCGGTTCGATCCGACTCGACGTTGCGGGATGCTCTGGAAGCGATCCTCGTGGCACCGCTCCCCGAGGCGATCGTGCGGGACGACGACGGATCGGCCATCGGCAGGGTGACCCTCGAAGCGATCCGCCGGGGCCTGGAACGATGACATCGGGCGCCGCAGGATGAACTGGCTGCGGCGGAGGGGACCGACGGTCCTCCTGGCGCTGTCGGCGGCAGTGCTGATCGGGCTGTTCGCCTGGTGGGCGAAGGTCCGCATCGACCGCTTGTCCCTGGAGACCCAGTCGACGAGCACGTGGTTCCGCTGGGAGTACCTGTTCGTTCGCAAGCGGACTCCCGGTGAACTCGAAGCGATGGGGCGCCAGCACATCCGCCTGACGGTGGTGCCGGTGTTGGCGGGCACCGTCATCTCGGCAGTGCTTGCCGCCGTCGGACGTCGTTTCCGCTGGTTGTTGGGGCCGATCTACGGGTTCGGTGCGTTCCTCTACGCGGTGCCGAGCCTGGCCCTGTTCGGGATCCTGAGCACCTACACCTCCAACGAGACCTCGGCGACGGTCGCCCTCACCTCCTACACGTTGCTGATCATCACCCGGAACATGGTCGAGGGACTCGACGCCGTACCCCCGGCCGCGCTCGATGCGGCCGATGGGATGGGCATGAGCCCGTTGCAGCGTCTGCGGCGGGTCGAGATCCCTCTGGCCCTGCCGGCGATCCTCACCGGAATCCGAATCGCGACGGTCACCACCGTCGGCCTCGTCGGTATCTCGGCGGTCATCCAATTGGGCGGGTTCGCGACCCTGATATTCGACGGCTTCGAGCGGCGCTACACGACACCGATGATCCTCGGGACCGTGTTGTCGATCCTGCTCGCCGTCGGCCTCGATCTGCTCCTCAGGGGCGTCGAGCGATTCACCGTCCCGTGGGCCCGACGCAGGGCGGGGTCGTGAACCCGTTCCCGACGATCATCGCCGCCGCGCCCGGCAACGTCTGGGAGTGGCTGCACGACCCGACGGCCCGGGCTGCGACCGGGCCGATCCCGCACAACCTCTGGCTGACGCTCCAGCATGCCGGGTGGGCCGTCGTCATCTCGACCCTCCTCGCCGTTCCGCTCGCTGCGTGGCTGGCTCACACCGGCCGCGGGGAGACGATCGCGGCCACCGTCGTCAACCTCGGGCGGGTGATCCCGACCCTCACGATCCTCGCGGTCGCCGTCGTCGTCTCGCTCGAACGTGGCTACGGCTTCGCCCCCTGGCCGATCGTGATCGCGCTGACGGCGATGTGCCTGCCACCGATCTTCGCCAACACGTACACCGCGATCCGCAACGTCCCCGCGGAGACGGTCACCGCAGCGAAGGCGATGGGACTGTCTGGCAGCCAGGTCATGACGAGGGTCGAGTTGCCGTTGGCGCTGCCGTTGCTCGTCGCCGGTATCCGTGTCGCCCTGACGCAGGCGATCGCGACCGAGGCCCTGGGAGCGCTCTTCGGAGGAGGTGGCCTCGGGGTCTACATAGCCGTCGGCCTGGCCACGAACGACCACCCCGCGATCCAGGCGGGCGCGCTGCTGGTCGCAGGTGCAGCGATGACCGCGGACGTGGTTCTGGCCGCTCTCGCACGCGCGTTGACGCCACACGGCGTACGGTCCTCGCCTGTTCGACGGTCGCGCAGCACTCGGCCGGCCCGTGCCCGCCCCGACCTCGGAGGAAGTCGATGACACGCCGAACCCGTTCCAAGACCCTTCGCTCGTTCCTCGCGCTGGCCGTCGTCGGCCTGATGATGCTGAGCGCCTGTAGCTCCGACAGTTCCTCCGACGGTGCCTCCGACGGCGGGGGCGGCGCTACCTCCGAGACCATTCACGTCGGCTCCCAGAAGTTCAGCGAATCCCGGACCCTCGCCGAGGTCTACGCCCAGTACCTGAAGGCGAAGGGCTTCGACACGAAGGTCGAAGCGCCGATCGCAACACGCACGCTCCTGCTGGCCGCGATGAAGAAGGGCACGGTGGACCTCGAACTCGACTACACGGGAAGCCTGGTGACCGAACTCGGCGGAACGGCGACCGCGGACGCCGACGAGACGTACCGAGCCCTGGCGGGCCTGCTCGGCCCGGAAGGCCTCGTCGCTTCGGCTCGGAGCGAGGCTGCGAACGCGAACGCGCTCGTCGCTCTCACGTCCTGGGCCAAGGAGAACCACGTCACGAAGATCTCCGACCTCAAGGATCTCGACGGTCCGCTGACGCTCGGGGGCGCTCCCGAGTGTGCCGAGAGGGAAGACTGCCTGGCCGGCTACAACGGTCCGAAGTACGACCTGGGTCTGAAGTTCGTGACCGTCGCGTACGGGCCTGCGCTGGTGTCCGCTCTCCAGTCCAACGACATCGACGTCGCCCAGTACGGCTCCACAGCTCCCGAACTGGCGGAGGGGACGATCGTGATCCTCGAGGACGACAAGGGCCTCCAGTCGGCCCAGAACGTCGTGCCCGTGATGCGGAAGAAGGTTGCGTCGAAGGAACTCACGGCCGCCCTCGACGAGCTCAGCCGTCAGATCACCACCGCCGATCTGGCGGCCTGGAACCTCGCGACGGATGGCAAGGCGAAGGAGGATCCTGCCGACGTCGCCGAGGCGTGGCTGGAGAAGAAGGGCCTGATCTGAGCGGCCCTCGCTTCACGGGAGCGGGAACGCCGAAGGACTGAGCCATAGCGATCCCGCGACCAGGAACACCGCGACGATCCACAGCACCACGACGGTCTGGTTCGTGCGCCCACCCGGAGCGAGTCGTTCGACGAGCTGCTCGGTCCCGATGCCGCTCCGGAAGTGCGGTCCCCCGTTGCGCGCGCCGAAGGCGACGGTTCCGCAGGCGACGGCACCGACGGCTCTCAGGGTGCCGTCGACCACCCAACTTCCTGCTCCGAGCCGGTCGAGCGCGTAGATGCCCGCGATGGCGGCTCCGCCGCCGACGACGATCGGTGCAGTGCGGATGATCGACAGGACGACGTTTCGGACCAAACGCGGCACCAGGAGCAGCCCGGCCGGGACGCCTCCCTGTGTCCATCCCTTCGTTCCGTGCTCCCCGCGCATCCGCTGTGTGACGGTGTCGCCCGCCGTGGCCAGGACGGGCAGGACGGCGAGCACGAGCAGCGCCGTTGCCAGCACCGGCGCCGCCGAGCCGGCCGCGACAGCGATCGCGACCAGCGGCAGCAGCACCTTTCGACGGCCCGGCGCATGTGGACCGACCGGTCGAGGAACTCCGTCGACGATCCGGTACCGGCTTGCCGGCCGCTCCTGCTGCTGAGGTGGGGCAGGTACAGGCGTCGGAGCCACCGAGGGTGCAGCCGGGACCGTCCGATCTCCTGCGACGGTCGTGACGACGCCTCGGTCCTGCACCGTGAGGTCCTGCACCGTGAGGTCCTGCACCGTGAGGTCCTGGGCACCACCATCCGACCTCGTCGGATCGTGCCTCGTGAGGTTCGGCGTGGCGAAGTCGGACGCTGTGGCATCGGGCCTCGTCAGGCCCGGTCCGCTCGTCGGCGTCGTGTCGGGAGCGACATCCGGACGGCTCGGCTCCGGTGTGGCGATTCGGGGCGGAGCCGCATCCGGCACCGCATCCACGTCGGAGCGCTCGGCGAGCCGCTCTTCGGACGACGGCACGGCGGCGTTCGGGTTCCCATCGTTGCCCGACCGGGTCTCCACGACCGGAGGCACCAGGTCGATCAGCGGTGAGCGAGGACCTTCGGGCAGACGGGAGATACCCAAGCGAGCGAGGAAGGAGTCCAGATCCTGCGGGCGGTGAGCAGGTTCGAGCTCCAACCCGTCGAGGATCGCGTCCGACACCGCCTTGGAGATGGCCGGGTTGAGCCGATGCGGCGCCGGCAGATCCGCTCCCGCGTCGCGTTCGACCGCCGAGACGGGAACGCGTCCCGTCGCCAACCGGTAACAGGTGGCCGCCAGGCCGTAGACGTCCGTGGAGGGCCCGAAGCGACCCTCTCCCCGGTACTGCTCGAGGGGTGCGTAGCCGGGCGTGACGACCCGAGTCATCCCCTTCGTCTCGTCCGGGTCGTAATCACGGGCCAGACCGAAGTCGATCACCACCACGCGTCCGTGGTGGGTGAGCATCACGTTCGACGGATTGACGTCACGATGCAGAACTCCGGCGGCGTGCACCGGACGCAGAGCGGCCGCGACCCGACCTGCGACGTCGAGGAGGGCATCCTGCGGGAACGGCTTGCCGCGCTGCTGGAGCAGCTCGACGAGTGTCCTTCCTTCGAGGAGCTCCATCACGAGGTAGGCCGTGCCGTGCTCCTCGAAGACCTCGTAGACGCGGACGATTCCGGGGTGGGTGAAGCGGGCGAGGACCCGGGCCTCCCGCATGAAGCGCTCCCTCGCGACCTTGAATCCCGTCCGGCCCTGGGGTGGCGTGAGAACCATCGACCCGTGACGGACCGCGGACTCGGGGAACAGTTCCTTCATTGCAACGCGGCGTTGCAGGCGACGGTCCCCCACTTCGTAGGTGATGCCGAAACCGCCTCTGCCGATGACCCGGAGGATCTGGTACCGGCCATCACCAACCCGGGAGCCGACGCCAAGCTCGGCGGCGACCGCCAACTGGGCTCCGCACCAGGCACAGACGAGCCACGAACCGCCGACCTCGTGCCCGCAGCTGGGGCAGGGGTCCTCGTCCGCTGGGAGGCCGGCTGGCGCGGGGATGCTCACGACCGCTCAAGGTTACGGTCCGTCCGCTACTCCTCCCCCGGCACCCGCCTGGTCCCGCTCTCCTCGGCCGGGGAGACTGCGTCGATCGCCTCGACGATCTCCTCGAGTTCCATGGGCGTCATGATCAGGTCGATCGCGGCCCAGGTCGTCTGGGAATGGGGATAGGTGAAGAACGGAACGACGACGGTCACCACCGAACCCACCAGCACCGGCAGCAGGAAGCCGGAACCTCGATGTTCGCTGAGCCAGACGATGTAGCCGAGGCCGCCCACCATGTAGATCCCTTGCAGGAGCATGAAGTTCAGGAACCAGGCTCCGAGAGCGAACCCTGGTTCGCGGCGGAAGAGATAGCCGCACGAGCCGCACCTGTCCTTCAGGCTCCAGCGATTGGCGAACACGTCGTCGCCGCCGCAACGTGGGCATCGGCGCCGGAGTCCCCGCACGAGCATCGCACTCCATGAGGGGGACGATCCCAGGACATCGGAGACGTCGAAACCGGCCACTCGCCCATTGTCCACCCGTGCCCGCCGAACGACCACCCCGACCGCCTACGTTCCCGGACGAGACCGGTGGTGAAGCCTCGTGAGGGTTCCCTGATGAAGACCGCCCGTGCACGGTCCGCCCGCCGCTCCTGCCATGTGAGTGCCACGGCCACCAACTGCGCCGGAACCATCGGAACGAGAAGGCGGGCGACGAGCCAGGCGGTGAAGAACGGGTTGAACAACGCGCTCGCCCACACCATCGCGAAGGCGACCGAAGCCAGCGTCGGGATCCGACGACGATGCGCAGGCGCAGCCGCAGAACGGCGGCGCCGGAATGCCAACAGCCACCATGCCGTCGACGCCAGGAAAGCCATGTTCAGCAGGAACTGGGATATGACGGCGACTCCGGTGAATGGGTTCGCGAGCCAACCCAGCCCGGCGCGCATGTCGGCCGGGTAGCGACGGTCCAATCCCAGCCATTGCACGACGCCCTGGATCACCTGACTTGAAGCAATCTGTTAACCAGACCTAACATCACTTCATGACGAGGCTCTCCGCCAACGAACGGCGACGTCCCTTCCTCGAGGTGGCCGACGGGAAAGGAGCACCGTGTTGAGCCAACGAGGGCTGGTCGATCTCCGTCGCGCAGCGACCCTCGCCCACCGATACCCAACGCTGCGCGTACGAGTCGGCCAGGACGGGGAGACACTTCTCGAAGTGACGGGCCATCCCGACCCACCACCGGCCGGCTCGGTCAGGACGTCCCCGTGCGCGTTCCGGTCTGCCGTCGTGACCGCCTGGGGTCAGCACACGGCGGGGCGACGGATGCGGCTGCTCGACCTGTCCAGCGATCCTGAGATCGAGATCTCCACGGTGCTCGGCGGAGCGATCCTGCCCGGCGACATCGTGCGAACGCCGCTGCTGGACAGGCACACCTACCTGCTGACCACGACCGTCGACTTCGAGACCTGCTCGGACGACCGACGCCCGTGCTTCGAAAGGGTCTCCGCCCTTCCGCAGGTGTGCTCGATCGGCTGGTTCCGCGACGACGAGACCGAGATCAGCGTGATCCACGTCGACGTCGAGCCCGACCTCGGGAACCAGGACGAACCGGAACTCCTCGATGCCCTCCAGGACCTTGCAGCCTGCCTGCTGACCACCGAACTTCTCATCGAGGTGGGGTCGGAAGTCCAGATCTGAGACCACCGAAGGTCGACGGCGAGGATCCACCGGAAATTCGTCTGGCCGGAGGGATTCGAACCCACGACCCCCGCGTCCCAAACGCGGTGCGCTACCAAACTGCGCCACGGCCAGTCGCCGGCAACCGTACCCGTTGGATCGCGCGATCTCCGCACGGTCCCTGCGTATCCAATGCCACAGCACAACGGCGGGCTCGGGTCCCGTATGGTCCGGTTCGTGACCACCCGAACGCCCGATCGGAGCCGCACCGCGCGAGTCGTCGAGATCACCGTCGGCGACTCACCCGATTCGTGGGCCGCGGCAGGTTTCATCGTCGTTGACGGGAAGATCCGCATCGGTGACACGACGTTCCGCCTGACCGGATCCGACGCCACGCGCGGCATCACCGGTTGGACGATCGCCGGGGTCGTGGACCCTGGCACCGGGACACTCGACGGGATCCCCACGCAGTTCGTCGACGTTGCGCAGGACTCTCGGGTGCAGACGTCCACCCTGGAGGCGAGGCCCGCCGCACCACCCCACCCGAACGGGACGGTCGGACTCGACCATGTGGTGATCACCACGCCGGACCTCGACCGGACGATCGACGCTTTCAGGGACCTCCAGCTTCCCCACCGTCGTATCCGCGACGTCGGCAACGGTGCGGACGCTCTGCGCCAGGCTTTCATCCGCATCGGGACCCTGATCGTCGAAGTGGTCGGTCCGGCCGTCGGGTCCGGCGAGTCGGCCGAGGTTGCACCCGCAGGGTGGTTCGGGATCGCGATCGACGTCGACGACCTCGACGTCACGGCGGCATTCCTCGGCGACGGCATCGGCCGGATCAAGCCTGCAGTGCAGACGGGACGCCGCATCGGCACCGTCCGCCACCGCAGCTTCGACATCTCCACCGCCATCGCAGCGATGGACCACCGCGCCGCCCAAGCCCCCGGCTGAGCACCACCGACCTGCCAACACCGTTCGCCCAGCGACACGGCACCCCCAACCAGGAGACACCATGACCGACGTCCTGCTCTACGAGGTGAGCGACCGCATCGCCACCGTCACCCTCAACCGTCCCGAGGCTCGCAACGCATTGTCGGGTGAACTCGTTCGGGCGATCCGATCGGCGGTCGGTGACGCCCAGACGAACGACGATGTCGACGTCATCATCCTCACCGGAGCGGACCCGGCGTTCTGTGCAGGCCTCGACCTGAAGGAACTAGGAGGCGGCAACACGGCACTCGCCTCCACGGCACCCAAGGCCGACGCTCCGGTAGCCGCCCGAGGACCGTTGCCACCGGGACCGAAGCCCGTGATCGGGGCCGTCAACGGGGCGGCCATCACCGGCGGCTTCGAACTGGCTCTCGCCTGCGACTTCCTCGTGGCCTCCGAGCGAGCCCGCTTCGCCGACACCCACGCCCGGGTCGGCATCCACCCCTGGTGGGGCCTGACGGTCCTCCTCCCCCAGGCGATCGGCCTGCGCCGGGCACGGGAGATGAGCGCGACCGGGAACTTCTGCGACGCCCGGACGGCACTCGACTGGGGACTCGTGAACCACGTCGTGCCCCACGAGGACCTGCTCCCTTTCACGCGAGGACTGGCCAGCGACATCGTGTCGAACGACCAACGTGCCGTTCGACGGATCCGGGAGACGTACTTCGAGGGTTCGCTGGTCGACGCGGGGCACGCGTGGCTGGTCGAGTCGGATGCTGCTGCCGAATGGCAGGGACGAGGCCTGGACCCCGACGAGATCGAGCGTCGCCGCCGAGACGTCACCGACAGGGGACGGGGTCAGCTCGGCTGATCGGTTCCGGCGGTCTCCACGCCGGAGTCGTCACCGCAGACCTCGGCGGTCTTGAACCCCTCGCGGCTGAAACGGGTCAGCGAAGGCAGGCCGACGACACGGCCGGACACCAGGTCGACCTCCCGGTAGCGAAGCCCCACCGGGTCACCCGCTCGACGGAACGCGACGAGCCTCACGAGTGCTCCCTTGGGCGGTTCGCGGTAGGGGACGACCGTCTCGAACCCGACTGGGGCGGCACCGACCACGAACGTTGCCATCGGTGTCGGCGGGCCGGTCACCTCCCAGTACGGCTTGCTGTTCTCGTCCCACAGGACGATCCGTGTCACAGAACCCGCAGCGCAGTCGGGCAGGTAGGCGATCTGGAACGGATCGGCCCGTTCGAGGCCCAGGGTCGCCTCCCATGGATCCGACCCGAGGCGGTCCTTCGGGACCTCACCGAGCACTTCCGAGACGCTCCGCGCGACCAGTGCGGTCCCCAAGACCATTCCGACGAGGATGCACGCGAGCACCAACATCGACGGGGAGCGGCGACGCCACCAGGCGACGGCCGACGAGGAGGTGCTCCGGGGCATCCCTCAACGTTCGCACACCCGGGCCGCCGGTCACGCACTCCGCTCAGGACACCCCGTCGACCTCCGCGCGTGCGTGGTCGAGGGCGCCGGGAGCCGCTGTCGCTGCGAGCAGGCGCTCGATCAGAGCCTCCCACGACGGCCGCTCCGGCATCTCCAGGTCGACCACCTCGAGAAGCAGGAACCCGAGACCGAGCGCGTAACAGAAGGTGACCAGGGCGGTCGTGTCGATCGCGGGGTCGATACCCCCGGTCGACTTGGCGGCGTCGACGATCTGCCGTAGGCGGGAGTGGCGCTCCAGCAGGTGCGTCCTGAGCAGGCGGGACACGTCTGCCTCGTGCCGTGCTGCGGCGAAGGATTCGAGCAGCAGTCCACCACCCGGACTCGGGGAGTCCGCGTTCTCGTCGCGGTCGATCAGGTGCTGTCCGGCGATCCGGAGGATGTCCTCCATCCGTCCGGCGAAGCGATGGTCGGTGAAAAGACGGTCGAACTCGTCGTCGGTGGCCCACTCGATCGCCTCGGCCAGAAGCTCCGCCTTGCCTCGGTAGCGGGAGTAGATGGCACCCGTCGTGACGCCGGCACGACGGGCGATCTCCGCCACGCGAGCGCCTGCATAGCCCCGTTCGGCGAACTCGACGACTGCAGCCTCGAGGAGTCGGCCGCCGAGAGGATCGTCGTCGCCGGAGGGTGCCGAGGCGATTGTCACGACGTGCAGGCTAACGGCCACGGGAGTTCCGCTCGCCGGGTCGCCGAGCACGTTGTACGGTCCCGGCACCCCCGGCTGCTCCCGAGCCGGCACTGGACAAGGAGACCGACGTGACCCATCGATCCCGGAGCAAGGTGTTCCTGCTCCTCTTCGGGGCCCTGGCCCTCTTCATCACGAGCTGCGCTAGCAGCGACAGCGACGGCGGGGACAAGGCAGCCGGTGAGTCCTTCGCGACCTGCCAGGGCAAGACCGGCGAGAAGGACAACGCAGCCCCTGTCGGCAAGAAGGGCGAGGCCGACGGTGCCGGCAAGAAGATCGGCATGGTCTTCGACGTCGGCGGCAAGGGCGACAAGTCCTTCAACGACTCGGCGTTCGCAGGCCTCACCGCCGCCAAGGACAACCTCGGCGTCGAGGTCAAGGACCTGGAGCCGTCACCGGACGGAGCGAACCGTGCCCAGCTCATGCGCCAGCTCGCCGAGGACGGCTACGGCCTGATCATCGGCGTCGGCTTCGCTTTCGCGGAGGTCATGCCCGACATCGTCAAGGACTTCCCCGACACCCAGTTCGCCATCGTGGACTCCGTCGTGGACGCCCCCAACGTCACCAACGTCACGTTCGCGGCGAACCAGGGCTCCTACCTCGTCGGCGCGGCGGCCGCCCAGTCGAGCAAGTCCGGCACGATCGGGTTCGTGGGCGGCGTCGACACGCCGCTGATCAAGGAGTTCGAGGCCGGCTACGTCGCCGGGGCCAAGAAGGTGAACCCCGACATCAAGGTCCAGGTCAAGTACATCTCGACCGGCGACGATTTCAGCGGCTTCAGCAACCCGAGCAAGGGCAAGACGATCGCCGAAGGCCTCTACGACGCCGGCGCGGACGTCGTGTACCACGCGAGCGGTGGCTCCGGGACTGGCGTCTTCAAGGCTGCCGCGACCCGGGACCGTCTCGTCATCGGTGTCGACTCGAACCAGTACCTGACCTCAACGGCCGACGAGCAGAAGTGCATCCTCACCTCGATGCTCAAGCGGGTCGACGTCGGTGTCTACGGCACGATCCTCGACTACGTGAAGGGTGCGAAGCTCGGCGGCATCAAGGTCTACGACCTGAGCAACGACGGCATCGGCTACGCGACCCAGGGTGGCCAGATCAAGGACTCCGCTCAGCTCGACGAACTGAAGCAGGAGATCGTCGACGGCAAGATCGACGTCCCCAAGGAACCCTGACCCGGGCTGTCAGAAGCGACCGGTGAACGAACCCGGGGCCGGCCTCCGGCCCCGGGTTCGTTCGCTCCGGAGAGAAGCGTGACCCAGACCACCGACGCAAAGACCGCCACGGCCGACCTCGCCGTGCGCCTCGAGGGAATCGTGAAGCGGTTCCCCGGTGTCGTCGCGAACCGCGACGTGAACCTGTCGGTCCGGCGGGGAACGATCCACGCGATCGTCGGCGAGAAC
>JAGQSN010000093.1 GCA_020439555.1 Acidimicrobiales bacterium
TCGTTGAGCTTGTCGAAACGACTTCCCGCGCCTCGACGAGGGGTGGGTAATTCCCGACTTGATTGGTAAGGTATTGGTCGTGGCTTCGATCTTCTCCTTCCCGAACCCCGTGAACGAGGTGGCAGCTCGGGTGGTGGCAGCGGGCGTGGTGCTGATCACCGTCGTGATCCTCGCCTTCGACCAGACCTGGTTGATCCTGCCTCTCGCTCTCGGGTTCCTTGCCCGCGTGCTGACCGGCCCGACGCTCAGTCCCCTCGGGCAACTGGCTACTCGGGTGATCGCGCCGGCTCTCCCGGTGGAGGCCAAGCTCGTGCCCGGACCGCCCAAGCGCTTTGCCCAGGGAATCGGCGCCACGCTCTCCGGGATCGCATGCATCCTCCACTTCGGTTTCGGTGCCACGACGCCGGCTCTGGTGCTGGTGGCGATGATCACCGTCGCGGCGACGCTCGAATCGGTGTTGGCGTTCTGCCTCGGCTGCCACGCCTTCGCTCTATTGATGAAGGCCGGGATCATCCCCGACTCCGCCTGCGAGGCCTGCAACGACATCTGGTCCCGCCACCCCGAACCAGCCTGAGCTGCGACCTCCGGAGACGGTCTCCAGCGGAGTCAGGCGGGGCGCACGAGGCGAGCGCGGGCGGTGGCCACGACGGTGGTCGTGTCCATCGCACCGGTTACTCCCTTGGTGAATACGTACTCGACACGCTGTTCGAGCACGACGACGACCTCGTCACCTTCTACCCGCCAACGAACGTCCACGAGGTCGTCGACGCCGACGAGGGACTCCTCGATCGCTCGGCCGACGCGTCCACGGTCGAGGCGAACCTCGGCCGTGCCGTCCCGTATCGCCCCGGGATCCGCACCGATCGCAGCAGCGTCGTTCGCTGCCGCCTGCGCTTCCAGGATCAGTTCCCGCTGGGCTCCGAACACGACCGCCCGGTCGATCGCGATTGCTCCGAGGACCACCACGATGAGCACCGCGGCGGGCATGAGCATCAGGACGCTTCCTCGCTCGCGGTGATCAGCCACAGTTCTGCTCCGGTCCGAGGCCGGCGCGGAACGCGTCGATTCGTTCCCGGTGCTCGCCGTGGACGTCGATACCGTCGCCGAAACCCCCGATGAACGGCAGCGTCAACGCGGGGACCTCGTAGGAGGTTCGTACGGTGACCACCGCGCACCGCACGAACGCGGCGCTCTCCCCGCTGACCCTCAGGCGACCCGGGTCACGTCCGGCACCCGATACCGCTTCGGCCGCTGCCTGACGGGCGGCCTCTGCCGCAGCCGGACCCGAGGCGCTCTCCGCGTAGGCGCGACCTGCCTCACGAGCTGCTGCTTCGGCGGTGAGCTTGGCGTCGACGACGGCCCACGCGTTCAGGACGAGCAGCATGCCGACCACGAAGATGAGCAGGCCGAAGGGGAGGACCTCCAGTCCGCCGATCGCTCCTCGTTCCTCGGCGACGCGCTCGCGCCACTGGTCGTTACCGGTCACGTCGGGACTTCCTCGATCCGTACGACGAACGTGCGGTCGATCCGGCGCAGGCCGGAGGTGTCGCGGATGCTGCTCGGCACGATGCCCGGCGCGTCGACGACCACGTGGAGGTGCACCGCTCCGCCGTTCAGTTCCCAGGTGACGTTGGCGTCGTCTCCGCGTTCGCCGAGCAGGTCGCGGAGCCTGCGTTCCGCGTCCCTCGTGGCGGAGCGGACCTCCCTCGGATCGTGGTGGTCGATGCGGGCGGACGCGACCGCTCGGGCGGCGTCGTAGCCGGCAGCGTTCGTCGTCGAGGTCGCGTAGAGGGTCACGGCGACCTGAACCGCGAAGAGCAGGAAGAACAAGAACGCGGTCACCCCGGCGACGGTGCCCACGAGACCGGTCCCGCTCTCTCCCCCGAAGGAGCCGAGGACTCCGCCCGAATCGTCGGTGCCGTCGGAGCCAGGCCTGGGTACGTTCGGCGCACCGGGTCCGTGGCTCTGATGCGTGAGGCTCACGGCTACCTACCGATCTCGGTGACCTTCTCCTCGGTGTCGGCCGTCGTCTGGTTGAACATGCGCTCGAATACGACCCACATCGCAGCGCCGAGCACGGCCATGATCAGGACGGCCAACGCGGCCGAGATGACGCCCTCGCCTCGTTCGTCGAGATGACAGCGCCTCAGGCCGCGCCTGACGCTGGAGGAGGTCACGACGTAGGTGAGGAGGAGGAGTTGGGACACGGGGTTCTCCGATCGTTCGGGTCGTTCTGTCGGGGATGTCGGCTTCGGCGTGACGTTTTGGTCAGTGGGCGTAGAGGTCCATGGCCCGCAGGAAAGGGACCGCAAGGAACAGGGTTCCGGGGACGAGGGTGGCGACGGTGACGGGGATCCAGACCTGCTGTGCTCGCCGGTCGATGCTCGCTGCGAGTTGTCGTTGGACCTCGCGGCGGATGGCGCGCGCCTCCTCGGCGATGAGATGGCCGAGGTCGCCGGTGTCGCGGTTCAGGGACAGGACACCGACGAGTCGGTGCACGGCGTCCACGTCAGCGAGAGCGGCCCACTCCCGCAGGGCGTCGGTCTCGCTCAGGCCCTGACGGACCCGCCGGCCGACGCGGCGGAGGTCCTGAGCACATGCCCCGGTGCCTCGGCGTGCCACGCGGTCGAGAGCCGAGCCCAGCGAGTACCCGGCCGACAGCAGCATCCCGATCTGCTCGCTCACGACGGGAAGCTCCAGGAACAGTCGCCGTTGCCAGGAGGCCGACCGGGTTGCGATCTGCTGTTCGATCCCCAGGAACGCGAGCAGCGGCGCGGCCAGCAGGAGCAGCAGTCCGGGCAGCATCGGGAGTCCGGTCGCGAGGACTGCCATCCCGGCTGCGACGAAGGATCCGAACGCCCACAGCATCTGGCGAACACGGACGGCGGTCGGGTCGAGGGGACTGTGGATCCTCTGCAACCGGGTGGCGAGGTCGTCGTGTAGACCCAGCCCGTTGGACAGCGTGTCGCCCATGACCGACGCCAGCGGGGCGAGCACGTCCCGGAACGACTCGAACGAGAACGTGCCCCGACGAGGGGCTCGCTGCCATCCGCCCGGCACGTAGGGCCGGATCCGCTCGTCCAAAGGACGTCTCGCGAACCAGCGCAACTCGGACAGGAGCAGCGTCGTCCCGGCCCAGCCGACGATCCCGATGAGGAGTGCCCAACGGAAGTTCATCGGTCGAACACCCTTTCCTCCTCGGGAACCTGCATGATGCGTCCCGCCCACACCCAGCAGCCGACGATCATGACCATGCCGACGGCAACCAGGAGTTGCCCTGTCGGTTCGCGGTAGGCGTCGCGACCGTCACCGACTCCCATCCCCGCCAGGGCCATGCCGAGTGGGACGATGAGGACGAACCAACGGGCGAAGCGCACCCCGGCCTGCTTCGCTCGGGCGTCGCGGCGGCCGTGAAGGTCCATGATCCTGTCCTCCGCCAACGCTTCGAGGCGTCTGTCGAGGTCGGCGCCACCGACCTCGTGCGCGACGAGGAGCGTCTCGCACGCTGCGTCCGCGGTTGGGTCCGCCAGGCGCTGCTTCAGCACCGCCGTGGTGCGAGCGAAGTCCGTCGTTATCAGCCACTCCCGGTGCGCCGCCTCGAACGCCTTGTGAAGATCCTTGGGGGCACGGCTGCCGGCCTCGAAGAGGGCCTGAGGGATCGAACGACCGACGGAACCCGTGAGGATGCGGATCTCCTCGATCAGGTGTGGCCAGGCCTCCTGGGCGCGCTGAGCGCGTCGTCTGCGCCTCGACCTGTAGGACGCGATCGGGAGGGTGGCTGCGAACCCCGCCGCCAGAACGGCAGGGAGCGGTGAGCCGAACACGGCGAAGGTGACCGCAGCACCGAGCAGCCCGATCGTGGCCGTCACCGCCACGAACTCGACGGGCCGCGTGTCCTCCAGGCCCGCCTGAACGAGCCACCGCTGGATCGAGTCTCCGAAGCCACGTCGGGAAGTCCCCGCTGCAGTTCGACCTCGGAGGTTTCGCAACCCGTGCGCCCAACGCGTCCAGATCAGGTGCACGCCGATCGCGGCGCAGAAGGACAATCCGAGGGCCGTCACTCGAGCGCCTCCCGGTCGAGTACCGAGCGCAGGTCGGTGCCGGCGTCGCGCAGCGTGCGGTTGAGTCTTGCGGGCAATTGACCGGACCACCTGAGCGGTCCGTCGGGTCCGTCGCGGGTGAAGAGCGGGGTGGTCGTGAACTGTGCAGCCTCGGGACCTCCGGCCATGTCCTCGACGGCCACGATCTCGGTGACCCGGGGACCCTCCGCAGTGCGGGAGCAGTGGACGACGACGTCGATGGCTTCGCTCACGAGCGTGTTCAGCGCCGACAGCGGCAGGTCGCGGTCCAGCTGACAGATGAACCGGAGTCGGGTGAGCGCCTGCCGGGCCGACCCGGCGTGCAAGGTGGTGAATCCCTTCACCCCCGACGACAGGGCCATGAGCAGAGGCAGCGCTTCGCGGTCCCGAACCTCGCCGACTATCGCCACGTCGGGTGCCATGCGGAGGAATCCCGACACCAGACGCCGCAAGTCGATCGGCGCCCTGTCACCCCGACCGGGTCGGGTCTGGAGTGACGCGACGTTCGGTAGCGGAACGTCGGCTTCGAACACCTCCTCGGCCACGACCACCCTCAGGCTGGGGTCGAGTTCGGTGCAGCAGCACGACAACAACGTCGTCTTGCCGGAGCCCGGCGCGCCCGCGAAGACGATCGAGGCTCGCCCGCGGACGCAGGCGGACAGGAACCTCGCGGCCTGGTCGTCGAGCATGCCCCTCTCCACGAGTTGGTCGAGGTCGGTGAACGCCACGTGGGAGAACTTGCGGATGTTGACGATCGTGTGACCGCCTCTTCCGATGTCGCCGTGCACGATGTGGAGGCGGGAACCGTCGTCGAGCTGGGCGTCCTGGAGGCCCTCGGTCGGATCGAGCTTGCGGTGGGCCGATGAGGCGTCCTCGAGGATCTTCGTCAGAGTCCGGGTGACGTGTTCGTCGTCGTGGAAGACCTCGTCGTGGTACCCGCTCGGCCCGCGATGTCGCTTGACGAAGATGGCGGTGGGGCTGTTGATCATGATCTCCCACACGTCGTCGTCAGCGAGGAGAGGCTCCAGTGGCCCGTAGCCGGTCAGGTTTCGGACCGCCCGTTCAGCGACGCGGGAAGGTTCGGAAAGGTCGAACGGCCGGATGCCCCGCTTGTGGTCGACGGTCCACTGAGCGACCGTCTCGTCCACGAGGGCCGCCAGCGCAGCCGGGTCCCGGTCGGTGTCGAGGGCCAGTTCCCGCGCCCTGGCCTGGACGAGCTGCTCGATCTCGGCGAGCGGAGTCATGCTGCTCATGAGCCCGTACCGACGTCGGGGAGGTCGTCGTCGCCCCAGTGCCCCAGCTCGCCGGGCCTGATGGGTACGGGACCGTCCGGGAGCCCTGATGCCCGGTCGACCTCGAGGTCGCGGCCGCCGAGACGGTCCAGGATCTCGAGCACCGCGCGGCCCGGCGGATCGGCGATCGAACCCGCGAACCTGCCCAGGTCGCGGTGGGTGGACTCGATCGATCGGCGTTCCGGCACGAACACGGGACCCACATGGGGATCGGGCAGGTCGCCGGCCGATGTCAACTCGGCGAGAACACGGGTGATCTCGGCGCGGGACCGGACGTTTCGTGGGGCCCGGTTGATCACGACGAGAGTGCGGTCCCCGGGAACGTCGAACCTGCGGAGTTCGTCGAGCATCGTCACGAGTCCGTGCATGCCGGTGATGGTCGGGAGCGCCACCACGACGACAACGTCCGCATCGGCGACAGTGGTCCGGGTCATCAGGTTGTGATCCTCGATGTCGGTGGATCCGGTCTCCTCCTCACCGTCGAGATCGTCGTCCAGGTCGGCGACGACGAGCCGGGTCGACTGGCGCAAGCCGTCGAGCGCGGCGGAGAACGCACGTGGTCTGATCGAAACCCAGTCCCGTTGTCTACGCAGACCCAACAACAGGCGGTAGCGGCGGGTCGGCACGTCGAAGCACAGGTTGCGAACCTGCTCGAAGGAGGGGCGGCCGGTCCGATGTGCCTCGACCAGTTCCTGCACGCCGGGAACGACGTCCCGTGCATCGTGCAGCAACGCCTGGTGGGCCCGCCGGCAGAGGTCGACGAGTACCGCGTCGCCCGCTTGGCGTGGATCGTCCGCCGCGCGTTGAGCGAGAGCCGCTGCGATCGTGGAGGTCCCCGAACCGGGACGGCCCGTGACGGCGACCAGCCTCCCGCGCCATATCGGGACGGGTTCGTCCTGGTCCGGTACCGGCGTGGTGGCGTCGTCGGGGACAGCGTCCACGGATCGGCCGTGTTCGACGAGCGCGTCCAGCAACTGGGAGCGGTCGAGGTTCGGCCCGACGGTGGCCGAGGCCCCGAGTGCGGACCAGTCCCGTTCCTCCTCGGAACCGACGATGATCACCGGCACGCCTGCGTCTCGTAGTTCGGCGAGGACGTCGCGGTCGACGGCGGTGACCCGCGCGTCGAGCAGCGCGGCGGAGAAGGTGCGGCCGCTCGCCACCCGTGCCCTCAACTCGTCGACGCTCACGCACTTCACGAACTCGACCGGCAGGGAGCCGGTCGTGGACCAGCGGGTCACGTCGGTCGCCCAGGTGGAGCGGACGTGCGCCAGGCCGAGAACCACGTAGCGGCTGACGTTCACCGCCCGGTCTCCTTCCCGCCGCGCCGCCCACGGGTCGTCGTTCCAGCGCTTTCGGTCTCCGGCTCCGAACTCGGGGGTGCGACGGAAGGTTCGTCGACTTCGTCGCCCGGCTGCGGCCCGTTGACACGAACGACGGTGATGTCGGCGGTCCTGGTCGCCGCGACCGCTCGGGCCACATCGGCCCCGGCCGCGGAAACGACGACGGTCTGAGTGCCGTCCGCGGCGAGGCCGTCGTCGTCGGGGGAGGTCACTCGCAGGACGTCGACACCGGTCAGAACGCGTCTCGTGACGCCGTCGTCATCCGTCGTGTAGACGGTGATCCGGTCGCCGACGGCGATCTCCCCGCCGACGGCCCAGCGCGGGTCGACCGAGAAGGACAGTTCCGTCTGTCCAACCGGGGCTCCTCCCGCGGATACCGAACCCGACTGGACGAGGTCCCCCGCGGCGAGCGGGCCGCGCGTCACGGCACCGACGAGTTCGTCCACGTCGTCGAAGGCGGAGGAGCGCAGCCGGTCGGGAAGATCGACGGCGACGAGGGTGAGATCGGATTCCTGGAGTGCCACACCCGCAGCGACGGCGTGGCGGGCGACCAGGTACTTCGTCCTCGGAGCATCGTTGCCACCGGATGCAGCGGCCCAGGTTCCTATCGCCGCAACGGCGACGAGCAGTCCGCCCGCCGCGGCGCGGCTACTCGGCAAACCGCGAGGTGGTCTTATCGTGCGGGACCTGCCCGTGACCTCGGGGCGAGGGGAGGCGGGTCGGACGATGTCTTCCTGCGTTGCTGATGACGGCACGTGCGCTCCGGTGGGCACTCATCCCGCTTCGGTGCGAGGTGATTCGAGCAGCTGGGTGATGCCGTCGGCGTCCAGATTCCGGGGGCATCGCATCGTCGACTGTGACGACGTGCGGTTGAGCCTTCACATCCCGTGCCGTTCCTAAACCTCCGACTCACACGTGACTTTCGCCACCAGCCGCGTCGGGCGCGTGGAAGGGCATCAGGTTTCCCTGAAACGAGTCGAGGTATGCTCAGGGGATGACCACCCCGATCAACTGGCTCAGCACCGCTGACGCCGCGAAGTACCTCGGCATCACCCCCCGCACCCTGTACCGGTTCATCGACGAAGGGCAGATCGCCGGCTACCGCCTCGGTCGGGTCATCCGGCTGAAGCAGGAGGACGTCGACTCGTTCATCGAGAACAGCCGCATCACCCCCGGCACCCTCGAGCACCTCTATCCGGAGGTCGTGGGAGAGAACCGGGCCTGAACCGGCCCGATCAGGTCAGCGCCAGGTCGTTGATCGCCTCGATCGGTACGTAGGACGACACTCCTGGCTGGAGGCGAACGGCCACGACGTCCTGGCCGACTGTCCAGAGCCGGCCTTGGATCCGATCACCGCCGCTGGTGTGCAGGGACACCAGCGGACGGTCGGCCACAAGGTCGACCAACGCCGCGTTCCACGACGAGGCCCAACGCTGGGACCGGTCGCCAACGGTCGGACGGGTCCCGGGTTCGGGCCGGAGGCCGGTGACCGAGCGCAGGGGAACCAACGTCGGATCATCTCGTGTACCGATCAGGCCGACGTAGTCCGACCCGAGGGCCCGGATCGTGCCCTGGAGGATGCGCCCGGCCGACGTGTGCACCGCCACTGAGACCTGCCGTTCGGCCAGGTCGACGAGGACGCCACGGAACGTGCCTTCCTCGCTCGCCTGGCTCAGGAGCGATCGCTGGTGTCGTCGGGCCGAGGCTGCGTTTTCCGCCCGGGTCCGGTCGGTCAGTTCCTGGAGCTCTCGATCGAGTGGACTCGACATCTCCCCAGCTTCGACATCGACGGGACTTCCCAAACCCCACCCCGACGGGACTTCCCAAACCCCACCCCGACGAACCGGATCCGGGCGGTACGCTTTGGCGGCACCGTCGGAAAGCCCGCTATTGAGCACCACCCAAGTCACAATCAACGTTCCCGGCAACCACCTGATGGGTCCGCTGCTCGGCGAACGCGACGAACTGCTGCGCATGGTCGAGGCAGCTTTCCCCGAGACGGACATCCACGTCCGGGGCAACGAGATCGCGATCGGCGGAGACGGGTCCGAAGTCGTCGCGCAGCTGTTCGGCGAGCTCGTGACCCTCCTGCAGGCCGGCCAGACCCTGGACGCCCCGCTCGTCGCCAGGACGATCGACATGGTGAAGGCCGATGAGCGTCCCTCCGAGGTGCTCACCGCGGAGATCCTCAGGTCCGGTCGGGGGCGTCACGTCAGGCCGAAGACCGCCGGGCAGAAGGCCTACGTGGACGCGATCGCGTCCAACATCGTGACCTTCGGGCTCGGGCCGGCCGGTACGGGCAAGAGCTGGCTCGCCGTGGCCATGGCGGTGCGGGCGCTCCAGCAGAAGCAGGTGGACCGGATCATCCTCACCCGCCCGGCCGTGGAAGCGGGGGAGCGGCTCGGCTTCCTTCCGGGTGACCTGATGGCGAAGGTGGACCCCTACCTGCGCCCGCTCTACGACGCGTTGCACGACATGGTCGACGCCGAGACGGCTTCCCGGTTGCTCGAACGGGGAACCGTCGAGGTAGCGCCCCTGGCGTTCATGCGAGGACGCACCCTCAACGACAGTTTCATCATCCTCGACGAGGCCCAGA
>JAGQSN010000094.1 GCA_020439555.1 Acidimicrobiales bacterium
CTGGTACTGGTCGTCGTCCCAGTCGGTCTCGATCGTGCACTCGCGGATCGGGTGGTACTCGTCGCCGACGAGGACCATGCCGCCCGGATGGCCCGCCACGACCGACGGCACCATCGCGAAGTCCGGCGTGAAGGTGAGCGGCATCCAGCGGTACCAGCCGATCGCCTGCCAGTGGCGTGCACCCCAGGACTTGTCCCTCAGCCCGAGCCCGTCGAGGTCGATGACCTCGTCGCCGACGCGGATCGTGCCGGTCACGGCGCAGTGCTGTTCGTAGTGCGCCTTGGAGAAGCTCTTCTCGGCGTCCTGGACGATCTCGGTCCCGTCCGCGTACTGCGGCTTGCCGCCGAACATCGGTGACACGCCTCGGTGGTCGAGGTCCACCTCGCAGTCGACCCACGGGTTGTTCCGGAACGCCGTGCGAGGGTCGGCCATCTGTCGGGGATCGTCGAGGACGCAGACCTTGCCCCGGTAGCGCACCGTCAGGTGCTCGAACGGCTTCACGACCTCGATCGTGAGACCGCCTGCGTCCATCTTCTCGTTCGTGTCGATCTCCGGGCGGGCGAACGTGAAGCCGACCCGACCTGCGGGCAGGTACGTGCAGACCGACATCTCCGCGTACCCCTCGTTGACCCTGTTGCCGAGCCGGAACCAACCGCCGACCCCGCGTTCGGCGTCGAAGCCGTTCAGGTACATCGATTCGTTGTAGTTCTTCGCCTCGTCGGGCTCGTGCGGGTACTCGTCCTCGGGTTCGAGAACGGTGACGATGGTCGGGTCCGACATCGCGGGCTCCTAGGTGGGTCGTGCTGTTCGAACCGTCCGGTCGACCGTCTCGTCGAGACTTCGACGGGGTGGATGTGTTCGACGCCTGTTCGGGCAGCCCAACCTTGGCAGCAATCGCCCGTCGATGCTCACCGGTTGGATCCCCGGCGCAGGATCGATCGGCCTCGGTAGGGTGCCGCGCATGACCGATCTCGCATCACTCGACGCCACGGCTCAGGCCGAACTGATCCGAACGGGGGAGATGTCTGCCACCGAAGCCGTCCAGGCGGCGATCGACCGCTGTGAAGCGGTCAACGGCGAGCTCAACGCGGTGATCATTCCCAGGTTCGAGCGAGCGCTCACCGAGGCCGACGGCCCGCTCGGTGACGGCCCGTTCGCCGGTGTCCCGTTCCTGCTGAAGGACCTGGACGGGACGATGGCGAACGAGCCGCTCCACGCCGGAACACGGTTCCTGAAGGATCACGGATACGTCGCCCCGCAGAGCTCGGAGTTGATCTCCCGGTTCCTCGACGCCGGACTCGTCGTCATCGGTAGGACGAACACCCCCGAACTGGGCCTGGTGACCACGGCCGAACCGGAGACCTACGGCCCGTCCCACAACCCGTGGGACACGACGCGTTCGACGGGCGGGTCGAGCGGCGGGTCCGCCGCGGCGGTGGCCGCCGGGGTCGTACCGATGGCCCACGCCGGTGACGGTGGGGGTTCGATCCGGATCCCGGCCTCGGAGTGCGGCCTGTTCGGTCTCAAACCGTCGCGTGGGCGCATCACGACCGGTCCGGAAGTGGGTGAGGCTTGGGCCGGGCTCGTCGCTCGACTCGCGGTGACTCGTTCGGTCCGCGACGCTGCAGCGCTGCTGGACGCGGTCAGCGGCCCGGGTGTGGGTGACCCCTACTGGGCGCCGCCGCCGGAGCGCCCCTACAGCGAGGAGATCACCTCCGATCCGGGATCGTTGCGGATCGGCTTCGTCGTGGACCCGCCGGATGGGGCTTCCAGCACCGACCCGGAGGTCGCGGACGCTGTCCGGGCTACCGCGGCCCTACTCGAATCGCTCGGTCACCGCGTCGAGGAGTCGTTCCCCGAAGCGTTGGCCGACCCCAGTTCGCTGGGCCATTTCCTCGTCGCCTTCGGTGCCTGGACCGCACGGGAGCTCGATCGGTTGGGCGAGATGGTCGGGACACCGGTGACCGCCGACGACGTCGAAGCCGGTACCTGGGCGGTGGCCGAGAGCGGACGATCCGTTTCGGCCGCCGACTACCTCGCCGCGCTCGACGGGCTCCACGCCCTGACGAGACGCGTCGTGTCGTGGTGGGCCGGCGGCTTCGACCTGCTGCTAACGCCGACGATCACCGAACTGCCGCCGACGCTCGGCCAGTTCGCGGCGACGCCGGACAACCCGATGGCCGCGCTGTTCCGGTCGTCCCCGTTCGCCGCGTTCACCGCACCGTTCAACACGACCGGCCAGCCGGCGATGTCGGTTCCGTTGCACCAGTCCTCGGCGGGGCTTCCGATCGGAATGCAGTTCGTGGCGGCCCCAGGACGGGAGGACGTGCTGTTCCGTCTCGCCGGCCAGCTCGAGTCGGCCGTGCCGTGGGCGGACCGACGACCTCCGGTCTGGTCTGGGGTCTGAGGACCTGCGGCGATAGGGTCGGTACGACAACCGACCACCGGGGAGCTCGGGAGCAACCGGGCTGAGAGGACGGCTGGCGTGAAGCCCTCGCCGTCGACCCGCAGACCTGAACTGGGTAATGCCAGCGGAGGAAGCCATGAGTCCTGCTCGAACCGTCGATCGTCCCGGACGCGACCACGCCCGTGTCCGTCCGCGCTCCTCCGGAACGCGCCGCGTCGCGGCCGTGGGAACCCTGGCGCTGACACTTCTCGTCACCACGACTCTCGTCGGTTGCGCGAGCGAACCGTCCGAGTCCGCGCGGGGCGATGGAGTGCCTGCGGAGCAGGTCTCCTGTCGGCCGGATTCGGTTCCGGAGGCGATCACGTCGAAGGACGTCGCCGATGCCGGCACCGACGGCGTCACGCTCAAGCTCGTCACCCACGACTCGTTCGCCGTCAGCGACGGGATCTTCGACGACTTCACCGCCCGGACCGGTATCAAGGTGAAGGTCGTCCAGTCCGGTGACGCCGGTCAGTTGGTCAGCCAGGCGGTGCTGACGGCGGGCAACCCTGTCGGTGACGTCCTCTTCGGGGTCGACAACACGTTCCTCTGCCGTGCCACGCGGAGAGGCGTGTTCACCCCGTACGTGCCCGCCGCACTCTCCAAGGTCGCCGACGACGTCAAGCTCGCGGACGCGGACCTGGCGACTCCGATCGACACGGGCGACGTCTGCGTCAACTACTCCCGTAGCGCCTTCCCCGCTCCCGCCGATGCACCGAAGAGTCTCGACGACCTCCTCGAATCCGAGAACAAGGATCGGTTCGTCACCGAGAACCCCGAGACGTCGTCGCCGGGGATGGCGTTCCTGCTGGCGACCATCGCCACCTACGGAGAGGGACCGTCCGGCTGGGAGCGCTACTGGCGCCGGCTCCGGGACAACGGCGTGGAGGTCACGTCGGGCTGGAGCGAGGCCTACGAGAAGTCCTTCGGGTACGGCTCCGGTGACCGCACCCTCGTCACCTCCTACGCGTCGAGCCCGGTCGCGGACGTCGCGTTCGCGGATCCGCCCCGCGACGAGCCCGTCATCGGTGTGGTGCCGGAGGGGTGTTTCCGGCAGGTCGAGTTCGCGGGAATCCTGCGGGGCACCCGCCACCCCGAGGCAGCGGCGAAGCTCGTCGATTTCCTGCTGTCGCCCGAGTTCCAGTCCGACATGCCCTTGAACATGTTCGTGACGCCCGTGAACCCGTCCGCGAAGATCCCTGCCGTCTACGAAGCCCACACGGCGAAGGTGAAGCCGGTGACCATGACCCCGGCGGAGATCGAAGCCGGCCGTGACCGTTGGACGCAGCGGTGGACAGAGATCGTCCTGCGCTGATCAGCGTCCGAGGGCTTCTCCTCCGGGCGACGGTCGTCGCAGTCCCTCTCGCGTTCTTCGCGCTGTTCTTCGCCTATCCGGTCGGAGCCGTGGTGTTCCGCGGTGCGACCGAGGGCTCGGTGCTCGAGGTGATCCGTCGACCGTCCACGATCAGGTTGCTCTGGTTCACGTCGTGGCAGGCGGCTGTGTCGACGCTGCTGGCGCTCGCGGTCGGTCTACCGGCGGCGTGGGCGGTGTCGAGGGTCGACCTGCCAGGCAAGAGACTTCTCCGGGCGTTCCTGATCGTCCCGTTCGTCCTGCCGACGCTCGTCGTGGGCGCTGCCGTCCAGGCACTCTCGGCCTGGTCGGGGCTGGGGTTGGACGGAACGGTCGCCGGGATCCTCGTGGCCCACACGATGCTCAACGCCGCTGTGGTGATCCGCATCGTCGGCGGCTCCTGGTCCTTGCTGGACCCCTCGGCGGAGGAGGCGGCTCGGACGCTCGGTGCTTCTCGGGCGACGGTTCTGCGCGAGGTGACCCTTCCGGCCCTGGCACCTGCCCTCTGGAGCGCAGCGGGGATCGTGTTCCTGTTCTGTTTCACGTCCTTCGGCGTGATCCTCACCGTCGGTGGGCCTGGCCTCCCGACGATCGAGACGGAGATCTGGCGTCAGGCCGTGCAGCGGACGGACTTCTCGGCGGCGGCGGCCCTTTCGGTCCTCCAGATCGTCGTGGTGGTCGCCCTCGTGGTCGTCACGAACGCCCTGGAGCGTCGGGCCCAGTCCGTCACCGTCCGGCGACCCGCCAAGCCCGCTCCCGCCCGAAGCTGGAGGAGACGGTCAGCGGTGGCCGCCGCCCTCGCGCCGGCGGTCGTTCTCCTGATCGTGCCGCTCGGGTTGTTGGTCGAGCAGTCCTTCGCGGTCAGCGGCGGAGGTCACGGCCTCGCCAACTATCGGGCGCTTCGTGACACCAGCGCAGGTGGCCTGTTCGTCCCTGCGGCCGAGGCGATAGGGAACTCGCTCACGGCCGCGGTGTGGGCCACAGCGGTAGCGGTCCTGGTCGGCGGGATCGCTGCCGCGGCCGTCGTCTATTCCCGAAGTCGCACCGGCCGGATGCTCGATGTGGCCCTGATGGTTCCGCTCGGGACCAGCGCCGTGACGATCGGTTTCGGGATCCTTCTCGCCCTGGGCCGACCTCCCCTGGATCTGCGGTCCTCGTGGGTGATCGTTCCGTTGGCGCAGGCGCTCGTCGGGACTCCCTTCGTCATCCGGACGTCGGTCGCCGGCCTGCGGTCGGTGGACCGTCGGCAGCAGGAGGCCGCGGCCGTACTCGGGGCCACCCCGTCACGTGTGCGCCTCACCGTGGACCTGCCGGTGGCGGCCCGTTCCCTGCTCGTCGGCGCGGCGTTCGCCTTCGCCGTGTCGCTCGGTGAGTTCGGAGCGACTTCGTTCCTCGCCCGGCCTGATCGACCGACGATCCCGGTCGCCATGTTCCGGCTGCTGGGGCGACCGAGCGAGGCACTGCACGGTCAGGCGATGGCGCTCGGGGTCGTCCTGGCCGTGCTCAGCCTGATCAGCGTGATGGCGATCGAACGGTTGCGCCCCACCGATCGGCTCGGCTGGTGAGCGCGATCGGGTCTCCGGTGGGGGAGGCAGGGGTCGGCGGACTGTGCGTGGAGGACCTCACCGTCCGGTTCGGGTCGGTGACAGCGGTCGACGGCGTCACTCTCGCGGTGTCACCGGGTGAGATCGTCGCCCTGGTGGGTCCCAGCGGCTGCGGCAAGAGCACGCTGCTCAGGGCGGTGGCCGGGCTCCAACCGGCGGACGGTCGGGTCCTCTGGGGTGACGTGGACCTATCCACCGAGCGTGTCGACCGGCGTCGGTTCGGCCTCATGTTCCAGGATCACGCGCTGTTCGCCCATCGCGACGTGGCGGAGAACGTCGCCTTCGGGCTCCGGATGGCGGGCGTCGGTGCTGACGACCGCGCATTGAGGATCAGGGAGGTGCTCGACCTGGTCGGTCTCGCCACCCACGGTGACCGTTCGATCGACACCCTCTCCGGTGGTGAGGCACAGCGCGTCGCTCTCGCCCGCTCGCTGGCGCCGCGGCCGAGGCTGCTGATGCTGGACGAGCCCCTCGGGTCGCTCGACAGGACTCTCCGCGACCGTCTCGCTGTCGACCTGCGTCGCATCCTCGCCTCCTCCGGAACGGCGGCCATCCACGTGACCCACGACCAGGAGGAGGCCTACGCGGTGGCGGACCGACTGGTCGTGATGCGTGATGGGCGGATCGAACGTGACGGACCCGTCGCAGAGGTGTGGGCCGACCCGCGGACCGAGTTCGTGGCCCGGTTCCTCGGTCACCACAACGTCCTGGAGCCGGAGACCGCTCGGGCGCTCGGGTTTCCGGTTCCCCGGGACGCATCCGGACTGGTCGTGCGGGAGTCCGCCGTGACCCTCGTCGGTCACGACCGCACCGACGGTCCGGAAAGCGGCTCGGGGCGGTTGAGCGCTGTGGTGGCCGACGTGCGTTTCCGGGGAGCGATCAGCCGTGTGGAGCTCTCGGTGGAGTCCCCGGCCGGGCCGGTTTCGCTGGCGGTGCACCGCAGTCGAGCACCGGCGGTGGGAGAAGGCGTCGTGCTCCGATTCGATCCGGGCGAGGTCGCCGTCCTTCGGTCCTGACCCGGCTCGGAGGCGGCTGATCTCAGGAGACGATTGCCACGATCGCCCTGTCGAGCCGCCGCCTCAGCGCACGGTCCTCCATGACGCCGTGGCGGAACTCCTCCCGTAGGACCGGGCGCCGGACATCCACTCCCTCCGCGCGAGCCGCACCGAGGACGATCCCCGAGAGGAGGTGGACCGTGGCCGGAACCTCATTCTCGGGTACACCGGCTTCTGCGACCGTGCGTGCCACCACGTCGAGCATCGAGCGGTGGAGCGCTGCCACCTCCTCCCGGACGTCCGGGGCCAGGTTGTCCAGCGAATCGATGAGCGGCGCGACGAGTTGGTGCTCGGGGGAACGCGCCCACTCCAGGTAGCAGTGCGCCCAGCGGGTCAGGCGATCCGGAGCCGGATCGTTCCCGGACACGGCGGCCTCCCAATCAGCGATCGTGCGCGGAACAGCGGCGCGGAACCACTCGACAAGCAGGTGAACCTTGTCCGGGACGTACCGGTAGAGCGAGTTGCGGGCCAGGCCGACCTCCCCGGCGATGTCGCCGAGGCTCACCTCGGCGAATCCTCGCTCGGTGAACAGGTGGACCGCCGCCTCGAGCACCGCGGCCCGTTGCTGGGCGACGTGCTCGGCGACGCTGTCGGCGTTGATCCTGGGCATCGCGTCACATCTTGACGGTCGGCCCGGCACCGGTGCCGTTCAGGGCGCGGAGACGGCCGGCTTCCAGGCGAAGCACCCGGTCGGCGGCCGCTGCCGGCGCCTCGTCATGGGCGACGACGAGGGTCGCGATGTCTCTGTCGTCGGCTGCTGAGCGGAGGAGTTCGACCACCGCCCGGGAGCGGTCCGGGTCCAGTGAGGCCGTGGGTTCGTCGGCGATGAGGATCGTCGGCTCCGCCATGAACGCCCTGCCGATGCCGACACGTTGACGTTCCCCTCCGGATAGTTGAGCCGGAAGCTGGTCCTTCCGCCCGGCGAGACCGAGTCCGTCGAGCAGTTCCATGGCTCGGGCGCGGGCGACGGCGGATCGTTCGCCCCGGATGTGGCCGACGATCTCCAGTTGTTCGATGGCGGTGAGAGTCGGCAGGAGGTTCGCGGACTGGTACACGAACGCGACGTGGTCGCGGCGGATCTGGGTCCTCCGTCGTTCGGAGAGAACGGACGTGGCGGTTCCGGCGACCGAGATCTCGCCTGCGTCCGGTCGGCGGAGGAGGCCGGCGGCCGTCAGCAGCGTCGACTTGCCGGCGCCGGACTCGCCGACGATCACGACCATCTCGCCGCGCTCGACCGTCAGGTCCAGGTCGTCGAGCACGACCCGGAGGTCGGGGCCGTCGGGGTACGCGACCCGGACCCCGCGCAGGTCCAGCGCTGCAGTCCCGGCCGATCTACCTGTCGGGTTGCTGTTTCGGTCGAGCGTGTTCGGTGTGGTTGTCATGCTTCTGCTCCGAGTGCGATGGCGGGTTCGACCTGGGTGATCCGACGGAAGGCGACGAGGCTGCCGGCGATCCCGGCCGCGACGAGGGCGAGTGAGACGGTCGCGATCGATCGGGGGGACAGTTCGACGGGTGCGGATCCGCGGCTGAGGATCTCGACGACACCTGTCCCGATTGCGACGCCGACCGCGGTGGCGAGCGCTACGAGGATCGCCATCTGGCCGATCCCGTCCCTGAGGATGTACCCGTTGCTCGCACCCATGGCCTTCAGCAGCCCGATCTGGCGCGTGCGCTGGACGGTGAGCACGGTGAAGAAGGCGCCGATCACCAGCGCCGAGATGACGAGGAGGAAGCTCCGGATCAACGTCATGGTCGTGGTCTCGGCCGTGAAGCCGGGCGAGCCGGCGTAGGAGGCCTCCTTGCTGATCACCACGGTCCCGGTCCTGTCGGCCGCCTCGCCGATGCCGCGGGAACCACCGCTCAGGACGACGGCCGAGAAGCGGCCGTCGGCGTCGGAGCCGTACTGGATCCTCTGCCAGGTGTCGAGACGGACGAAGGCGATCGGAGCGTGTCCGTACGTTCCGGCGAAGGTGAAGCCGAGCACCGGAAGCTCGACGTTCGATCCGCCCATCACGTAGCGGTCTCCGACCTTCACGCCCTGCTTCTGGAGTTCTTCGCCGAGTACGAGCCCCGGCTTGCCCGCGAGAGCGGCGCGGGCGTCCTCGCGTTGCACCAGGAAGCTGTCGGCCGGGATGCCGAACATCGCCAGGTCCAGGCGTGGGCCTCCGTTGACGGGCGCGGCGTTGACGAAGCTCGCTCCGAGAGGTGACGCCTCGACACCCGGGACCTTCTCGAACTGGCGGAGGGCGTCGGGTCGGAGCGTGGAGCGGCTGAAGGTGGCGTCCGCTCCCTTCTGGAAGGCGATTCGGTCGAAGGGAAGCGCTCGCAGACCCGATATCCCGTCCGTGACCAGGCCGGTGGCCAGCCCGGACAGGACGGTGGACAGCAGCGCGACGAGCGCTATCACCGAGCCGAGAAGTGCGAAGCGGCGGGCTCCGCGTCGTAGGTCTCTGATCGCCAGGAACATCACACGGTCCTCTTTATCGACGGCATGTCGACAAGATAACGACAGGCTGTCGTGAAAATCAACCCCTGGCGCGATGAATCGATCGATGGCCTCCCGGATCCACCTCGCAGCCGAGGCGTCGGGTCAGGCGATGCCGCCGGGCGTCGTGAACGTGTCGGGGTCGGCCGCTGCCCAGTCGGCTGCCCAACTTCGAGGTGGTTCGTCGAGGAGTTGGTTCGGTTCGAGCCACTCGAACAGATCCGCGTAGCTCCGGACCGTGACGTGGTCGATGCGTCGCATCAGGTGCTCAGGCCCGAGCGCTTCGGGGCCGGGCAGCCCCATCGCCGCGACGAGCTCCATCGCCTGGGCGACGGTTCCCTCCTGGTACTGCTTGCAGCGCACCGCTTTCAGGTCGACGACGAGGGCTCGCTGGCGCCACGGGTCCTGGGTGGTGACACCGGTAGGGCAGCGGTTCGTGTGACAACGCTGGGCCTGGATGCAGCCGATGGCCATCATCATCGGCCTCGCGGCGTTCGTGTAGTCGGCCCCCTGGCAGAGGCGCTTCACGATGTCCGATCCGGTGGCGACCTTGCCACTCGCACCGATGCGCACCCGGTCGCGCAGCCCGCAGCCGACGAGGACGTTGTGCAGCGTGATCAATCCCTCGGTGAGCGGCGTACCGACGTTGTCCTCGAACTCCAGCGGAGCGGCTCCGGTGCCACCTTCGGCGCCGTCGACCACGATGAAGTCCGGGGTCACACCCTCGGCGACCATTGCCTTCGCGACGGCGAGCACCTGAGCGCGCGAACCCACGCAGAGCTTGAAACCCGCAGGCTTCCCGCCTGCCAGCTCGCGCATCCGAGCGACGAACAGCACCAGCTCGCGGGGAGTGGCGAAAACGCTGTGGCCGGGAGGGCTGACGCAGGTGACACCGAGCGGGACACCACGGGCCGCAGCGATCTCGGGGGAAACCTTCTCCGCCGGAAGCACTCCGCCGATGCCTGGCTTGGCGCCCTGGCTGAGCTTGAGTTCGACCATCTTCACCTGGTCGCGTGCCGCCTCCTCCGAGAAGCGGACCGGGTCGAAGTCCCCGTCGGTCGTACGGGCCCCGAAGTATCCGGTACCGATCTCCCAGACGAGGTCCCCGCCATGTTCCAGGTGGTACTTCGAGATACCGCCTTCGCCGGTGTCCTGTGCGAAGCCTCCCATCCGGGCACCCCAGTTGAGGGCACGGACCGCGTTCGCGCCGAGTGCCCCGAAGCTCATGCCCGAAACGTTGAGAAGTGCCATGTCGTAGGGCTTCTTGCAGTCGGGTCCGCCGATGCGCACGCGAGGCGGGACGTCGAGCTGTGGGGCCGGAGCCATGCTGTGCAGGAGGCTCTCGTAGCCGACCTCGCCGACGTCGAGCTCGGTGCCGAACGCCTGCACGCCGTGAGTCCCCTTGGACCGTTCGTAGATGACGGTCCGCACGTTGCGGTCGAATGGTCGGCCGTCGGGGTCCCGTTCGACGAAGTACTGCTGGATCTCGGGCCGGATCGATTCGAGCAGGAAGCGCATGTGCCCGATCACCGGGTATATGCGCAGGACCGAGTGCCGGCGTTGGGTGACGTCGACGATCCCGACCAGCAGCAGCGCCACTACGAGGGCCACGGCGATCACCCACCAGGCCGACACCGCCAATGTCAATGCGACGAAGCAGGCGAGAAGGGCCAGCAGCAGGACGAGCGTCGCGAGGGCGATCATCGTGTTCGCACCCTGGTCGGTCGGCCCGGCATCGTGGCCAACCTAACCAGCATGAACGTGACCCGGCTCGGCTCTCAGGCCTCTTCGGGGTCCGGCGGTGTGATCTCCTCGACGGCCTCGGCCAGGCCGGCCAGCGCGGACTCGAGGCTGTCGAAGGTCGCGAGGTGCTCCCCGTCGCCCCTCGTGGACCAGAGGTCGAAGCCGTCCCCGATCCGGTGCAGGGCGAGGAGGTCGTCGTCGGTGCGGAGGAGGACGACGGGTTGGTCTCCCGGTCCCGACCCTGCCGGTCGCGCCGGTTCGAGTTCGAAGTCCGACGCGTGGTGGGCGACGGACTCCACGGCGTCCTCGAAGTTCTCGTAACGACCGATCTCGGTCGCCACGTCCTCGTCGTCGACGACC
>JAGQSN010000453.1 GCA_020439555.1 Acidimicrobiales bacterium
TGGGCGCCTACCTGGTGTGGTGGGGGATCTTCGAGATCAGGCTCCTACGTCAGGGCAGGAGCACCAAGGGTGTCGGACCGGTGAGCGCGATGACCGACTGGTCGGCCGACCTGTCCGAACGGCTGTCCGGACTCGACGCCATGCAGGTCGCCCTCGTGTTCGCCCTCGTGATCGCGACCGTTCTGTTCGTCGCGCTGCTACGGGCCGACCGAGCAGCACGCAACCGCTGAGGCCGCAGACCGGTTCGGTGGCGGAAAGTCACGGAGCGAGTCGGTCGATCTCCCACGCGGTCGGGTCCTGCGGGTCACGGCGGTAACGGAACCGGTCGTGCAGACGGTCCGGCCGTCCCTGCCAGAACTCGACGACCTCCAGACCCACTCGCAAACCGCCCCAGTAGGCGGGTCTCGGAACCGCTTCGGTCCCCTCCTCGCCACCGAAACGACCAGCGGCCTCGGCCCAACGCTCCTCGAGCTCCCGCCGGTCCTCGACGACCTCGCTCTGGTCCGACGCCCACGCACCGAGTTGGCTACCCCGGGGGCGGGTCACCCAGTACGCATCCGACTCGGCGTCGTCGAGCAAGGTCACCGGACCCTCGATGCGCACCTGACGGTTCTGTTCCAGCCACCCGAACACGAGCGCCGCGTGCGGGTTCGCCCGCAACTCCGAGCCCTTGCGGCTCTCGAAGTTCGTGTAGATCACGAAACCATCGGCGTCGAAGTGTCGGCACAGGACGTACCGGGCCGATGGCCGGGCGTCGGCGTCGGCGGTCGCGAGCACGCAGGCGGCGGCGTCGTAGCGGGGATCGATCATCCACTCGTCGAACCAGCGCGTGAACTGCGCCACCGGGTCGGGCGCCAGGTCGTCACGGCGCAGCGTCGCGCGGTCGTAGTTCTCGCGGAAATGGCCGAGGTCGGGACTCATCGCCGTCCAGCTTGGTCCACGTCGACGACAGCCCCGGCGATCACCTCGGTCTGAACACCTGACGTCCCTCCGAGTCCACCTCCACGCTGAAACGCGAAGCCAGGCCCACGAGGTGGTCGAGGATCTCGGGATCGGCGGACGAGCCGAACGCGCTCGCGAAACGGCCACGGATTCCCGTGCCGGGGTCGCGTATGCCGAACACGATCATCTCGTCGCCCGGGTCACTCGGACCCTCGAAGCGCATCACCCGTTCCACCTCCGCGTCCTCCACGGTGCAGGAAGCCTGATCACACATGAGTCGTCCCGAATGGAACTGGAACTCGACCTCGTAGCCCTCCCGGGCGAGCAGGTCCAATGCTTCGGTGACGGTGTCGGGTGCGTCCATGTCTCCAGTCTGGACAAGCGGAACCGGTTTGACGACCCATTCGTCGACCTCAGCCCGACGGACGGCGCCCATTAGCGTCGACGGTCGGCCGGAACTCGTGAGGAGGCCTTTCAGTTGCGCCCGTCCGACGACGCGACACCGCCGGATCGGCGCGAGCCGACTGCCGGGTACAGACCGCACCTCGACGGCATCCGCGCGATCGCCGTGGTGGCGGTCATCTGCTTCCACCTCGGTTTCGGGTGGATCCCCGGCGGTTTCGTCGGCGTCGACGTGTTCTTCG
>JAGQSN010000095.1 GCA_020439555.1 Acidimicrobiales bacterium
ATCGACGCGTTCTACATCACCCACCAGGACGGATCGCTCGTCACCGACCCGGAGCTGCGGACCGAACTGGAGCGAGGCCTTCGCCACGCCGTCCGTTGACCTCAGTGTGCGGAAGGTTCCGAGCCTCCCCGAGTCGTCGGAGGTCGAACGCCTCGCGGTGCCGTGCGTTCACGTCCATCGCACCGAAGTCAGTCGCCTCGTAGGAAGCGCTCCACCTCTTCGACCAAGGCGTCAGGGTCACCGTCGGCCAGCTCCGTCCCGTCGCCCTCGGGGGGTTCGTCGTCGGACGGCAACTGTCCGAGGGGTTGAACGTCGCCTTCGCCGTCTTCGGGCTCGTCGGAAGGTTCCCCGTCCTGTTCGGCTTCGGCGGCAGCTGCTGCCTCGGCGATGCGAGCGACCCAGGCGGCCGTGTCCTCGTCCGTGTCGGTCAGTTCCTCGATGAGCTCGTCGATCTGGCGCTCATAGGCGGCCGCGGCGATCTGGAGGTCGACGGTCGGTTGGTCGATCCCGAGCACGGTCATCGCCCTTTCGACGAGGGCGAGGGTCGCCTTCGGTGACGGTGCCCCGGACACGTATGACGGAATCGTCGCCCACAGCGACGCCGACCGGATACCAGCCGCGGCGCAGGTCGCCTGGAGGACTCCGACGATCCCGGTCGGACCCTCGTAGTTCGAGGGTCCGAAGGCGAACCGTTCGGCGAGGTCGGCGTCGTCGGAGCTTCCGTGCACGGGGGTCGGCCGACTGTGCGGAACGTCGGACAGCAGCCCGCCGAGGGTGAGTACCAGCGAGCAGTCGAGAGCATCCGCGGCCTCCAGGACCGCAGCGCAGTACGTGCGCCATCGCAGATGGGGCTCCTGGCCGACGAGTACGACGAGGTCGGTCGCACCGGCCGTTCCCGCAGCCCAGATCTCCGTATCGGGCCAGGCGATGGTGCGTTTGCCCTCGTCGTCGAGGCCGACCATCGGACGCGTCGAGGTGAAGTCGAAGAACTCTTCGGCGTCGATCCGGGCGACCTGTTCGGCGCCGTATCGGTCGGCGAGCCAGCGGGCCGCACCGGATGCAGCGTCACCCGCGTCGTTCCAGCCCTCGAACGCGGCGACGAGGGTCGGTTGGCGCAGCTTCGGACGGTGGTACCAGCGCAGCGGAGTCACACCTCCACGCTACCGATCGTCGCAACCCCCGGCCCTGCGCCTTCTGTGTCGACGCCGGCCCGTTCGACTCCTGCCTCTGTCCGACCAGCAGTTCGCGTTCACCGGCTCTCCAGCGGGTCGGCGGGTGGCCGCGCGTACTGTGCTGGCCGTGAGCGTCACCGTTTCGATCGAGACCGCAGTCGACGACGATCTCGTCGCCGCTTTCGCGCGCCTGATCCCGCAGTTGTCCAAGTCGTCACCTCCGCCGAGTCGCGAGGTGTTGGAGGAGATCGTCGCGTCGGACGCGACCCACCTTCTCGTCGCACGGGACGAAGCCGGCCGGGTGCTCGGTTCTTTGACGCTCGTTCTCTTCCGTATCCCGACCGGGCTTCGGGCATGGATAGAGGACGTGGTGGTGGACGGTGAGGCCCGCGGTCAAGGTGTCGGCGAGGCGCTCAACCGATATGCGATCGACGTCGCAGCCGAACGCGGTGCCCGCTCGGTCGACCTGACGAGCCGTCCCAGTCGGGAGGCGGCCAACCGTCTCTACCGTCGCCTCGGCTTCGAACCGCGCGAGACGAACGTCTACCGCTACCAAGGCTGAAAGCAGACGCCGGTTCCGCTCCTTGAGCGAGCGCAGCGAGTCGAAAGGCGGGCGGGTGGTTTCGACTCCGTTTCGCCCGACCGTCGGGGGCCGTGGTGGTGGACCCTGGCTGTCGTTCGTCGAGCGGAGTGGAGCGTCAGCGGAACGGAGTCGAAGCGTGGGGGACGGGCGACGCACGAATCGTGAACATCAGGGTCGCATTGGTCACGATGAGTGACACTTCTTGGGCCTTTCGGCCCATTGTTGCGTACGTCTGTGCTGCAGGGATGGCGGTGGCGTTTGACAGGCGGATACGCTTCCCAGCGGGGGAGGGTGACTGATGGTGGATTTCGAGTTGACGTCACGGGTGTCTACCGCCGACGTCGGGGCCGATGGTCCGATCGCATTCGCCATCCCCGAAGTGAGCGACGACGACGTCGCGGCTGTGGTCTCGGTCCTCCGCAGCGGATGGATCACCACGGGCGACGAGTGCGGAAAGCTCGAGTCCGACCTCGCCGGCTACCTCGGCGCTCGTCATGTCGTGGCCGTGTCGAGTTGCACGGCGGCCCTGGAGATTTCACTCGCCTACCTTCACCTCCCACCTGGGGCTCGTGTGGGCGTGCCTGCTTGGACGTTCGTGTCGACCGCGCTCGCCGCCGTCCACAACAATCTGCTTCCGGTTCTGCTCGACGTGGACCCCCTCACCCTCAACCTCTCGCCCGATGCGTTGGAGGCTGCGCTCGGAGAAGGTCTGGACGCCGTGATCGCGGTTCACTTCGGCGGCGTGGCCGTGGACCCCCGGATCCACCAACTGTGCGCAGCAGCAGGGGTGCCCCTGATCGAGGACGCCGCTCACGCGTTCGGCACGAAGGACGAGCGGGGTTTCGTCGGCGGCCCGGGTACTGCTTCTGCCTGCTTCAGCTTCTACGCCACGAAGAACCTCACGTCCGGCGAAGGCGGCGCCATCGCCACCGACGACGAGGACCTTGCGACCTTCGCCCGCACGTACCGGCTTCACGGCATGAGCGCCGACGCACTCGCCCGTTACAAGCCCGGCGGATCGGTCACCTACGACATGGTCGACCCGGGGATCAAGGCGAACATGCCCGACCTGCTCGCCGCACTCGCCCGCTCTCAACTCGCCCGGTTCGAACAGTCCCAGGCGCGGCGCCGTGCGCTGCTGAACCGCTATAGGGACCTTCTGGAACCGGAGGGGATCCGTTTCGTCCCGTCGGGTCGGGTCGACGGCAGCGCGGATCATCTGGCAGTGGTCCTCCTGCCGGAGGGCACGGACCGTGACCTGGTGGTCGCCGGTCTGAAGGGCCGGGGGATCAGCCCGAGCATCCACTTCCGGCCGCTGCACCACTTCTCCTGGTTCGCCGTCAATGCGGCCACCGGACCCGGTGGTCTTGCGACGTGTGAGGCGGTGTGGCCGCGGGCTCTCAGCCTGCCGCTGCACGTCGGACTCTCGGTTGCGGATGTGGATCGTGTGGCGGCTGCTCTGCTCGACGAGGTTGCGCTGTGAACTGGTGGCTGCGGGTCCGTTCTGTGCTGGACCGGGTCGTGGCCGCGGTGCTCCTGGTCCCGTTGGCGCCGGTGATGGCGGTGTTGTCGTACCGGATCCGTCGATACGACGGCGGCCCGGGCATGATCACCGTCCCGCGTGTGGGCCGAGACGGTCGCGAGTTCGGGATGTGGAAGCTGCGCTCCATGCGAGTCGAGGACCCGAGCGGAATGGCCGGCGGCGTTCGCCTGACCGGCGAGGACGACGACCGCATCACGCCCATCGGAGTGCGGTTGCGTGCCTACTACCTCGACGAGATGCCGCAGTTGGTGAACGTGGTTCGCGGTGAGATGGCGCTGCTCGGTCCCCGGCCGGAGGCGCCCGAGTTCGTCGACGACAGTGAAGGGTGGCGTGAGGTCCTCTCGATGCGTCCGGGTATTGCCGGCCCTACCCAACTCGTCGTCAACAACTGGGAGCGCGAGGTCATAACGGCCGATCCGACGGGTGAGACCTACACCGAAGAGGTCGTGCCGGTGAAGCTCGCGATCGACGGCTGGTACGTGCGGCGCAGTTCGCCGAAGCTCGACGCCTTGGTGGCGATCACCTTGCTGCGGCGGTTCATGCCCGGTACCGGCTCCTACACCTTGAAGAAGGTGGTCCGCCGCGAGGTTCCGGCGACCGTGGCGGTCGAGGAGTTGAGAACCTTTGCACCCGCTGTGCTCGGGGCTGAAAGTGCGGCGTGACCGGCCCTCGAATCCATCCTCTGAACGGCGGCTGATAGCGTTGAGCGCCGCCTTGTGAGTCGACGGGGCGGTTTCCGGTCCGCTGAAGTCAGGTTGTGGTAGTGCGCGTAGAAGGTGGGGCTCCGGCTGCGGCAAGCGTGGCTGATCCGCGCGCTCGTGCCAAGCAGTACTTCGGGGCAGTTCGTCGACGCTGGTATCTACCGGCGGCGCTGGCGGTGCTGGGTGTCGTCGCTGGATGGCTGTCGGTGCCGGGTGCGGCGAAGGTGACGACTCCCGGTGGTCAGCCGGTAGGGCCGACCTACTACCGGGCGACCCACATCCTGATCCTCGACCAGATGGAGTCTCCGGACGATTCGTCGTCCGGTCAGTCGGTGAACCTGTCCCAGGCTGCATACCTGGTCAACACGGGAGAGGTCCCGAAGCGGGTTGCGAAGAAGCTTGGAATCCCGGTAGCAGACGTCCAGTCGTCCCTCTTGGGGTTGCCTCGTACACAGGTGAACTCGGTGGAGGTGCAGGCCGTCGGTACCGACCAGGCCGAAACCGTGAAGCTGGCCGACTCCGCCGCTGCCGAGCTGTTGGTCGTTCTCGCAGATCAGGCTCGCCACGATGCAGACACCGCCCGGGACCGGGTCATCACCAGGCTCGACGAACTGAATGCGAAGATCAGCGCGCTGAACGACCAGATCGCCGCCGATCCGCCGGACCGTCTGCAACTCGAAGCCCAGCAAAGGTCGCTCACGAACCAGTACAGCCTCGTCTACGAGCAGTTCTCGCAGATGGCGAACCGGCCGGAGGCCACCGCAGGTCTGACGAGTCTCGAGGGCGCGAAGGCGATCCAGATCTCGAAGTCCGAGTACCAGGACACCCTGGACACGATTCGGAACGGGGCTGGGTACGTCACCGGCGAGCAGTCGCCAGTGGCCCAGGTCGAGAGCGCGCCTCGGCCGGTGGAGGAGCCCGCTGCGAGTCGTTCCTCTCGGGCGCTGACGGGTGGCGTGCTCGGCCTGTTCCTCGGCATCGCCCTCGCCCTGGTTCTGGACAGGTTCGACAACCGCCTTCGTCGTCGTGCCGACATCGAGTCCGTTTCGGGGATGAACGTGATCGCGGAGATCCCCCCGTTGTCACGGCGTGAGCAACAGAGCCTGGAGGTGGTGGCCCACACGCAGCATCGGTCGCGTGCGGCCGAGGCATACCGCGTCGTGCGTGGGGCGATCGTGTTCGCCGAGACCGGCGGATCCGAACCGGTGCAGCGGAACGAGGCGCTCGTCCTCATGGTTACGAGCGGTAACCCGGCTGAAGGCAAGACGACGGTCACCGCGAACCTGGCGGCCGTTCTCGCCGAGGGCGGACTGGATGTCCTCGTGGTCAACTGCGACTTCCGACGCCCGAGGGTCCACAAGTTCCTTCACCCCACCGATGACCGAGAGCCGCTCCTCGTGGCGGGCCCCGGTGGGACCGTGACGCTGACCGATACTCAGATCGACCGTGTCCGGCTCGTGACAGGAGTCGGCGAGGATGACCCGAACGCGAACCCGCTCGACGTCGTCGCGATGCAGCGAAAGATCGTGGAGACGGCGAAGAAGCGATACGACGTCATCCTGCTCGACACGGCACCATTCCTCACCACCAACGATGCGAGCGAGTTGCTCCCGGTCACGGACCACGTGCTGTTCGTCGTGCGCTCCGGAAAGACCAGAGCCGATGCACTCGCGTACTGCTCGGAGGTGCTGGAACGGCTGGGAGCCCCGGTCCTCGGCGTCGTGGCGAACGATTCGAGGGACCAACAGGCGGCGCAGTACTACTACTACGGCTACACCAACGACGACCGGAAGCGTGGCGACCAGGATGACAGTTCGGGGTCGCCGGCCGACGTGCGTCCGCTCACTCGGATCCGTTCGGCGGCCTCGGGTCGCTAGGGCGAAGCGAGACGTGGCGATCACGTCGACGCTCGTATCGCGGTGACCGGCGTGGAAAACGTTCCGTCCGGATCGCCGGGGATCGTGGTGGAAGCCGTCGTCGCACCGTTTCGGCAACGACCCAAGGCGCGACACCGATCCATAAAGGTCACGCCGTCATCGGTTGCCACCGACCGTGAGGACTTTCCGATCTACATCGGAGATCACGTGGACCACGGTGCGGGCGCCTTCGAGGCGATAGCGGCTGGACTCGGTCTCCCGCAGTTCGCCCGAGGCGAGCTGTACGCAATGGTCGAGCGGGCCGACTCACTGATCGTCGGATACGAGGTACGCCCGGATGGTTCGGAGCGTCGCAAGCTCTATCTGGAGTTTCGTGAGGGCATTCGCGATGAACGTGGCGGGAACGTTCTCGTCCATGAGGCCCGCAAGTGGGAAGTGGCGCGTCCGTCCTCCGTGTCGACCGCCCGCTACTTCGGCCTCCGAGCTTCCGACCTGGGTTCTGCGTCGCGTCTCGGATGCGTCCTGTCGGCGGCCGCCTCACCCCTCGTGGATGGCTTCGGAAGACTGCTGGATCGGCTGTGGGCTGGTCATGACGACCATTCGTTCTGGCCCGTACTTTTCGTGCAGGAGTCGGAAGGAGAGCGAAGTTCTGTCGACGTCGACGCCGTGGGCTCCGGCCTCGACGTCGCAGCGGCCTTCGAGTTGGCCGCCCGTGCGATCGGCATCTGGCCAACGGCAGGTGATGCGACGGATGCGGTGGCGGCGGTCGGGAACCACCGGCTCGACCGGATCGGTTTCGGTGTGGACCGAACCGGCGAGCATTTCGTCACCTTCTTCCACCGAGCGCCGCTCGAGGAAGGGTGACCCGTTGCGATGAGGACGACATCTCCGAGCAGCCGGACGCTCGTATGGTCTCGACCGATTGACGCCACCGACTCGTTTCGACCTCTCCTCCGTTCGGAACCGTCGGAAGCGATGTTGGCGGCGGCCCGAGAACGCAGGCGTGGCGCGTCGACCGCAGCCCTGAGTCGCTGGCTCGAAGGAATCGACCTCGCGGCGGTCATGCGATCTCACCGCGATCCTGTGCCGGTCAGGGGAAAGCTGACTGCGGCGGGATTCGATGCATTCGATGCAGAGGGTGCCGTCAGTTCGTTCCTCGCGTCGCACCATCTCGGTGACCCGACGCTTCCGCCGGGGGATCAGCGCCTCAAGCACGCCCGTGACGGTCAGGACCGAAATCTCGCTCCGACGCCGGAGATGACGCTGCCACGGACATCGAAGTACGGGACGCGGCGGTGCAGTCCGGCGGCGGTCGTCGAGGCCTTGGCGACCGGTACGTCGTTCTCGATCGCGTCGATGGACGAGTCGATCCGTTCGCTGGGTGAGGTGTGCGCAGTGGTCGAGTGCGTCGCAGGCACACGAACAGGCGCGCTCGGTTATCTGAGCGGTCCCGGCGCGATCGGCTGGGGACCTCATTTCGACGACCACAACGTGCTGGTCGTGCAGATCGTCGGCTCGAAACGCTGGTCGCTCCTGGAGCCCGTCGAGTCCCGGATGCAACTGCCCTACTCGCCCTACAGGGTGTCCGCGGATGTCTGGGACTCGGCAACGATGGAGCCGGGCGACGCGGTGTTCATTCCACGAGGGTGGGGTCACAGCGTTGTGGGCGGCGAGTCCGGCTCGTTCCACTTGACGTTCCCGTTGAGCGTCGTGACCGCGGGGAGGGTGCTGGCAACGGTCACGACGTCGCCCAACAAGGCGAGCCTTGTCGGAGATGACATTCCCCCCGGAGCCAGGGCGGAACTGGGTCCGTTCATCGCCTCCTTGTCATCCAGGTCCGTCGAAGGGGCCGTGAACGTGGTCGCGGCTCATCGGCCGGGCCGCTGCTGGAACTCCTTCTCGGAGCTGTACAGGTTCCGTCGCCAACTCGTGGAGGGAGGACGGCCGGACGGTGACGTGACGTTCGAGATATCGGCGTCGTGTTCTCCGGTGGCCCTGGACTTCCCGGAAGACGAGTGGTCGATCGTGGTCGCGATCGGCGGAACCGTGTTCGGTGTCGCCCGGTCCCTCGTTCCGGCGCTCGCTGCGTTGATGGTCGGTCCCGTCGGCTGGGATGACTTGATGGGGACGGTCGGAGGGCGGACCGGGATCTCCGATTTGCTCGTGGCGTTGTTGGATGCGGACGTGCTCCAACTGAACCCGGACCGTTCGCTCGGGCGGAGCAGCGTGGTCGATCACCGGTCCCGGTCGCGCTTCGATCTTCCGGCTGCGGACCGACTGGACGAACCGACCCTGGTCCAGATCGGTCCCGAGCCATGGCCGACCCGTACGGTTCGAGGTCTGAACGGATCCGACGAATGGGAGGCGCAACTCATCTCTGCCCTCGAGAACGGTGACCGTGGGGCGAGGGAGACGTTGCGATCGCACATCGAAGGGTTCGATCTTTTCGAGGAACTCAGCCGGACCAGGTCCCCCCGACTGGCTCGCGGGCGTCTTGGCCGACACGCGCCTGCGTCGCTACGTGGACCTAGCTCCGTCGACGAGTTCATCGCCGGTCACGATGCGGCGGGCGCAAAGCTGGTTGTTGCGTCCGACTCGAACCCGTTGAACCAACGGGCTCCCGACACGGTCCGATCGGTCGCTTACAGCGTATACAGCCCGGAAAAGATCAGCCCTGGTCGGCTGTCTGCTTTGATCGACCGATCGGTCACGGCGATCATCCTCGGGATCGACGAATCGATCGCCGAGATCGCCGAATGGGTCGGACTGCTGGAGCGTGTCGCGAGACGGCGTTCGGGTGCCAACGCCTACATCAGTTCCGGCGAAGCTCCGGGTTTCGGTAGCCACTGGGACGACCACGATGTGTTGATCATTCAGTTGTGCGGTACGAAGGGGTGGGAGGTATACGAACCGGTGGAGCGAAGTCCGATTCGACCGACCTCCCCCGAAGACGTGTCGAGTCGGCTCGTCTGGGCCGGTGACGTCCACACCGGAGATGTCATGTACGTACCTCGGGGCTGGGGCCACCGAGTGACCGGATCGGACTCGTTGAGCATCCACCTGACTTTCCCGTTGCGGGCGGTGAGCGCAGCGATGATCGCCGAGACGGCTCTTTCGACGGTCCAAACAGGCGTTGCCGATATTCCTCCCGGCAGTGGCAGGTGGGACGTTCAACTCGACTCCGAGCGGGTCCGGCGCTGCGTGGAAGAGGGACTGGCCTACTGGCGATTCCGTGCTCCTCCGCGTTGCCATCAAGACCTGTGGGCAGCGTCGTCGTTCGCCGCTCGTGGCGCTGGTGCCTCCACGCCGGCTGAGATCCGTTGGGCAGCCTGCACCGGACTCGGCGTGGTGAACACGGAAGCTGCACCTGGCAGACGGACCCTCGTGGCAGGTGGTCGGACGATCGACGTCACAGAGGACGCAGGTGCTGTGCTGGTCACGCTCCTCGACGGTGAATGGCACGCAATCCAGGATCTGACCGTGCACCCCGACCGACGCTCCGTCGATGACCTGTTGCGCCGCCTCGCTGCGGTGGGACTTGTCGAATTGCGGGCCCCACTGGGGGCTGAAGGTTGAGCACGGTCGAGGGTGTGACGGTCGCGGACCTTCCGGCGTTGGCAGACGTCCGGCTACCGGATCCGGCCAGATCGGAATTGGAGGCCGTGATGGCGGCGTCGAACGAGCGTCGATTGCGCCTCGCCCGGGAAGGTTGCCTCGTAGGGCTTCCCGAAGTCGGAGTCGATGCGTGGCGGGACGGCAAGGACGTCCAGCCCGCGATCACTTCCGTGACAGAGATGTCCGGATTCTCGATGGATCTCGTGACCGAAGCGTGCCTCGTCACTCATGCTGCGCACGTGGTCCCATCGGACCCGGACACGGACGCCGTGGAAGTCGGCAACGTCGCCGATGCCGGACGTGCGATCGAGGCGGGTCAGGTGATCCGATTGCTGCACGGCGCGGATCTCTTGCCGGCTGTCGGAGCACTGGCCGACGACCTCGTCGCGTGGCTCTGGGCACGTTGCGACGTGGAGCTGTCGCTCGCAACGGCTCCTTTCGACGGGCTCGGGCTCTGGCGGGACAGTGATGTGATCGTGATTCCTCTCCTCGGGGCACTGCACGTCTCACTCGTCGGGCCCACGAGGTCCGCCCCTGGCCCGAACGATCCCCCGAAGGGGCCGCCCATCTGGACGGGCATGGTCTCCCGATCGACTGCGTTGCGCCTGCCCCGGGGTTGGGGCTTCGTCGCATCGGCGCCGAGCGAGGTCGCATGGGCCGAGATCACCGTCCGCCGACAACGTGGTTCCGACGTCGCCCGTTTCATCGCCGACCGGGCGCCGTTCCATGTGGCCTTCCGGGAGGACGCTCCGTTCTCGCTCGACGCGGTCGACCCTGCACCGGATTCGATCTTCGGTTCGCCCGACGGTCTGCGGGACCGACTCGTCGAACTCGACCTGGATAGCCTCGCCACGATGGCCGCCGCGGACTGGAGGGCTCGACTCGCTCGCGCGACACCCGAATCGCTCGCCCGAGTGTTGGGTGGTCCGACAGGGGCGTTCGATGACTCCCTCGGTGGTCTGATGGTCGTCGATCGCCTCCCTCCCAACTCCGAGCAACTGCGAGATCACGAGTGTGCTGTCGCTGGTGGTGGCCTCGTCGTACGGGGGCTCCCGTCGCAGCTGGCTGCCCTGCTCGAATCCGATTCCGTGGGCGAGCCCGGGAGTTGAGTCGGTTGGGTGAACAACTGGACGGAAACCTCATCTCGGTCGAGACAGGGCTTCCGCTCCCACACGTCCGCCCCCCGCGGTCCGACGGAGCCACGTGGGAGAGGATCCTGCTCACCTCCTCGGAGACAGCGGTCGCGGACTCGATGCATCGGCTCGAGGCCCGAATGCCGATCCACGCGCTGTTGGCGGCCGAGTGGGCAACGGTGCCGACCTCCGTCGAGATCGACGATTGGTTCGGCGGCGTGGAGCATTGGGAATTGATCGACACGCTGCTCGGCGTCGGACACGTTCCGTCCCGGAGGATCCTCGTGTGCGACGGATCCGATCTGGTCGCTCCCGAAGCGATCCCCGCCGATCCGCTCGCCTTCGACGTCGAACGACCGAACCTCCCTTGGCTGATGAACCATGCGACTTCGGGTGGTGGGTTCCTCCTCTCGGAGGTCGACCTCGTGGACCAGGGTGTCGGCCGCAACCACGAGGACCTGGACAGGGTCACCCTGGCTCGGACGCGCTGCGACCTCGGAGTAGTGGGGGAGGGGGCAGTACTGCACCAGCCACACGACAACGCGGCGAGGATCGTGATGGCGATCGATCGTCCTGTCCTCGTTCAGACCCACGCGGCGCCGGGCGATGGTCACTCGGCACCGCTCCCGACGAGTCACCGTGTCGAGCCTGGTACCGGTCTTCTGGTCCCCATGGGTCGCGGATGGCGTGTCAGTGGAGACGGCGCCGGTGCACTCGTGTCGATGATCGTCGTTCCGCGCTGGCGGGTCGTCGATCTGGTCGAGGAGATCGAGTTCGAGTCCCTCTTCTGGCCGATGCTGCGCGCCGACGTACCGTCGGATCTCGACGAACCGATCCTCTCCTACAGCGGAAGTGTTCTGGTCGACGGCTTCGACCGGGCCGCGGAGTCGATATGCGGTGAACTCGCGCTGGCCAACATCACGGCCCGGAGGCGTGCGCGAATGCAGGCGCGCTGGTCGACGCGACTGTCTGTCGCTGCTGGCTTGTTCGGTGTATCGCTGGCGGTGGACCCGGAGGTGCGTTGTCCGTTGCCGGGCGGGCTCCAGGTTGCTTCCGTGTCGACGGACACAGAGCCCGTCCTCTACGGCGCAGGCCGTCGCTACAGGGTGGACGCAGCGGCCGCGGCGGCTGTGGCGCTGCTCAGCGACGGTCGGGTTCACACTCGTTCCGAGGTTCTGGGCTTCGCGCCTGACGGTCTCGATCCATCCATCTGGAGTTCGGGGTTGATCCAGGAAGCGATGGGCTGCGGGATCGTCGAGGTGGTCAGGACATGACTCTCGAACCGCTGGCACCCCTCGATCCTCTCGGCGAACTCCGGCCGTCGGAGGAGCGCGATCCGATCGCTCGCACTCTCGAGACCGCTCGTCTGCGAGGAGTGTCGGACAGCGCACGGGTGTTGAGCGAACTGCTGTCCGGCTGCGACATTTCCGAGTCCGTGCAGAGGACCGACGGCGGGACGGTGCAGATCGGTTCTCTCGCATCCGGGTTCGCGGACGTGTTCGACCCGTGGCAGATCCTCGACGGTCTGTTCGGTTCGGGAGGCGTGGACGGCCTCAAGGTGTCGGTCGTGAGGGAACGGGCGTCGTCACCGTTGGGGAACATCGACGACGCGGTGAGTAGTCGACCGGACGCACCCTGGGTGGTCCCCGTCGGTCGGGTCATGGATGCCTTGAGCCAGGGGTTCACTGTCGTGCTCGACGGTATGGACCGTCGCAACCGCTTGCTGCGCCGATTGTCCGAGCACCTGGCACGAGCCTTTCAGTGTCCCGTGAACATAAACGGTTACTTGAGCCTTCGTCCGGACCCTGGATTCGGGGTCCACTGGGACGACCACGAGGTCATCATCATCCAACTCCTGGGTCGCAAGCACTGGAAGATCCACCAGCCCGTCACGCTCTCCCCGACAGGCACCACCCATCCCGTCAACGAAGCTGGAGACCTTGCCTGGGAAGGCGATCTCGAACCGGGGATGTTCGTCTCGATTCCCCGGGGGTGGGCACACGACGTGTCGGGCATGGACGAGCTGACCTTCCACCTGACCCTCACGATCCCTCGCCGGAACATCTCCCGCGTCATCCGGTCGAGCATCGAAATGAACTCCTCGGACGCCAGGGCCGTGACACTCGTCGACGGCGGAGATCCACCGCTGGGATTCGTTCTCGACAGCATTCGCGAGAACTTTCGTGGCGTCATCGCCCGCGACCGGGCCTCATTGGCAGCGGTTTCATGTCAGATCCCGTCGGCTTTGTTCCGGGCTCTCGACCAGGAAGCCGCGGATCCTCACCTCGCGGTCCGGAGTCCGTTGCCCGGAGGTGGCACGCGCTGGCGGGACGAACACGGTGAATCTGTCCTGTTCGCCGGCGGAGGTCATTTCCGGGTGTCCGACGGGTATCTGTCAGTTCTGGCAGAACTTCTCGACGGCAGGACACGCACGGTGCAGGAGATCGAGGCCGCCTCACCCGAACCCGCGACGGTGGTCCGCTCCGTGGTCGCCGGCGCACTCCGGGTAGGTCTCCTGGAGGTCGTCGATGATCCGACGACCTGGGGGATCGTCCGAGCGGAGTAGCTCAGTCGGTGCCGAAGGCGGCGTCGATGCTCCCGACGAGCGTCGGGAGAGAACGCGTCGTCCGGTACTCACGCTGGACAGTCACCGAACCATGCAGACGCCGTATCGCATGCACGATGGACGATCGGTCGTCACTGTCACCTCCGGGCGACGTGCGCGCGAACAGCGCGACCTCGTGCATCGGGAGCTCGGCTTCGGGTCGGTTGCCCCGAGCCCACAGACCTCGAACCGGGAACCGGTCGAAGGTGACATCGTCGAGCGATGTCATGTCCGCCCGGGGGACTGCCACGTGATCCGAGGTGGCGTCGAGGTAGACCCGCGGCGCGGGGATGAGGCTTATGCCGTGGCGGGCGAGTTGGCGCAGCATTCCGCGCGGCTGTTCCAGGGAGGAGCGCGGTGCGAGGACGACGGTTCCGTTCTTCTCGAGGGCGTGAACTCTCAGTTCGATGTGGTCCGGTGGCGGTGCTAGATCGGCGTGCAGGAGCAGCAACCTGCTGATCCCATCCCGTATCCGGTCTCTCTCTACGGTGCTCGCGACCAGAACTCCGCCCTCGTCGTACAGCCCGAAACGGCGTGGTCGACCAGGGGCGTCGTCCACCGTGACGTAACAAACCGTCGGACCTCGCTCCAGTTCACGGTCGACGGCAGTCGAACGCCGCGCCCACTCGGCGATCTCGGCGTCGGTGGTGCGCACGCCGTTGGTTCGCCCGCCGACCGGGACACGGACGAGGTGGGCCTCGCGGTCCAGTTGAAGCTTCCGCCCGAGGCACGAGGTCGGCGGGATCATCTCCAGCGGCGAAGCCTGCCCATAGCTCACCGCCGCCGATTCCTCCTTGGTGAGGTTGAACTCGGTCACGAGGTACTTGACACCGTCCACGACCTCGAAGCTCTCGACGTAGTCGCGCTGATCAGTGGCTGGGGCCAGCGCGTCCCAGGCCGAACGCACCTCGTCGAGACCGGAGGCGAGCCCGTTGAGGGCCAGGTCGAGCGCGAGCGAGGTGACGTGTCGTCTCGCTGTCTCCGGCCCTACTCCGGTCGCCTCGATGATGTCGGTCGTCAGCTCAGCGAGGGTTACGGAGCCGTCGAGGAGTTCCCAAAGGGTCGCCGTGAGTCGTGGGAAGACGAAGGGTGGGTGATCCCGCGCCCACACGATGCTGCCGTCCGATCCGAACCGCACTGTGACGACATCGGGATGGCGGATGGGCCGGGCGTGCTCGGCTGCGCGGTGCAGCGTGACGTCGAGATCCGAAGTGGCCGAGGGTAGACCCCCTGCTGGAACGGTCACCTCAAAGGTGGGAGGAGACACGGGTGCCTCGCGTGCGGCCGACCGTCGGCAGGAGGTGCTCAGTTGCAGACGCAGGTCATGTTGATTCGAAGTTGACCGTCAGGGTCGTCCTGGTAGTAGCCGCCTCCACCCTGGCAGTCAGGTGTCGCCTGCTGAGTCCCGTTCGAGGTGAAGTTGAACGTCCCGCCGCCGTTACGGAAGCGGAAAGAGCCGCCGTTGTTGCAGTTGCCGGCAACGTTCACGGTGCAGGCCTGGTTGGCGGAGTTCGTGAATCCGTTGACGGTCAGGTTGACGATGCCGTTGTCGTCGTTGACGCTGCCGGAGATCGCTCCGTTGAGGGTGAACTTTCCGCCGACGTTGGACGGACCGAAGTTCCAAGTACCGCAGCAGTTGTTGCCCCAGCACTCCGTCGATCCCACAGAGCAGTTGTTCGAGTTCTTGGTGATCTGGGATATCGACCCGCCGCTGCAGGAGGCCGCGGCGGCGTAGTCGGGTGCCACCGACAGTCCCTCGATCCGTGGCGCCGTCCAAACGGCTGCCGCGGCGGCGCCGCCGAATGCCGCCTTGATCGCGGCACGCCTCGAAACGGCCTGCTCGTCGTTCGTTCGTTCGTTCGAATCGTCGGCGGTTGGTGTTTCAGCCATCGACCAGTCCCTCCTCCAGGTCGTCGAGCACACGCTCGGCGAACATCTCCGGGTTGTCGACCACGTACGTGGCCAGGATTTGACGTTGGGGCGAGATGAGGTACGCGATGCGGTTCGCGTAGGCGGCAGTCCCGTCCTCGCCTGCCACGCCGTAGGCAACCCCGACCTTCCGATCGAGGTCGCTGAGCAGGGGGAATCCGAGGTCGTACTTGTCGGCGAAGGCACGAAGGTCTTCGACCGGATCGAACGATGCACCGAGCACTCGGCATCCGAACCCGTCGAACACCTCGATGTGGTCCCTGAGTCCCTGCGCCTGTGCGACGCACCCAGGTGTGTCCGCTTTCGGGTACCAGTAGAGCAGCGTCAACTGGTCCCCCAAGGACTGGTTCTTGCCCTGCTGGTCCAACAGCGTGAAGTCGGGCGCGCGCTCCCCCACGTCGAGCATGGTCCGCACCGTAGTCGCGACCCGCCACTCGGACAACGGACCGAGCGCAGAATGTACAGAGATAGTTCGAAAGGCCCAAGCGGCCATTACTCAGAACGTGCAGAACAATGCCTGCTTCACCTGTCTGTCCAGGGTGTAGTCGATGCCGATGTCGAGTTTCAGGTGAGCCAGCCGGTCTGTTCGCTCTGCGGCGAAGCGGTGAAGCTCGGAGAATGCAGCTGATCGTCTCAGGAAGCGGTCGGATCCGCTGAAGGGAACCCCATCGAAGTAGACGCCTTCGCTCTGGGGCTTCACCGCGTAGTGGAAACCTTCGAACTCGTCGGGGAGGAAGAGTTCGCCGTCGGTCTTCGTGATGTGGATCGAGGATCGTAGGGCGTTGTGGACGTCGCTCAGGGTTGCAGTCGGGTAGTGGGCGTAGATGTTGCGGTGGTCGATACCGTCGGCCGTCAGGCGGTAGGAGAGCCCGCCGGGGCGGGTCAGTGGCCCGAAACCTGTGTAGAAGTTGATCGAGTCGATCGCTTCGATTCCGTCGAGGTTCTGCGCTGTGACGTCGAGCGACACGACGTCACAGCGTTCGAGCGGGGCCCGGTGGATAGCGGCGTCGATTCCCAGACCTTGGTCGATCGCTGCGAGGAACGTTTCGATGCCTTTGCTGCCGTCGGTCAAGCGGTACCAGTACAGCTCCCATGACAGTTCATCTCCGTGCGCCACGACGGAAGCCACGATCCTGTCGTTGCCGACAGATGACCTCAACGTCGTGATCACATCGCCCCATCGGTGCATCCGGCCCGGGTCGCAGGCGAGGAGGAACGCAGTGCTCGACAGAGAGCCTGTCGGTGCAGGATCGAGGCCTACCTCCGTCGCTTCGCGCAGCAGGAATCCCGTACGAGCAGGTCTCCCTTCGGTCGCAGCGAGACACTCGCAGAGTTCGTCCAAAGTGGCTGTCGGGTCGGGTCGGGTCGTAGCCGTCCCGTCCTTCTCACTCATCTGTCGCCGTTTCGATCTCGTCCACGAGATCGTGGAGCATCTCGACGGGTGGAGTCTGCGTGGTCCCGTCGAGGAGACCCCGCAGCGCTTCTTCCTCGATCCCGTCGAGCTGGCATTCGAAGTTGCGGGTCACGGGTCGTGACGGATTCCTGGAGTACAGGAGCGCGGGAGTCTCCTCGAGGAAGAACTGTTCGTCCACGTCGAACTGCAGGTAACCCGACTCCGTTCGGGCGAAGTGGACGAGGCTTCCCCCGCTTCGGTGGCACCACATTCCGACTGCCAGGCGTGGCGTCGCGGAGTTGTTGTCGAAGGACATGTGGATCAGACGGTTGTCCCAGATCGCAGCCTCGCCGGCCTTGAGCGGTACAGCGACCGACCTCGCGCGCAGTTCGTCACGGAACCGCAGCCAGGGCCAGATCGCCTTGGTGCCGCAGGGACCGCCGGGCAGGAGGTGCGAGCGTGGGACGACGCGGACCATGCCGTTGGAATCGGTGGCGTCGTCGAGTGCGACGTAGATGATGTAGGACCGATCCCCGCTGAGTTCGTCCACGTACATCCAGTCGCGGTGCTCCTCGAGGGTCGACCTGTCGCCGCTGAACTTGGCGAGGTAGGTGTAGAGGAATGGGGTGAACCCTGACATCCAGGTTCGTTCCATCCCACCCATCTCTTCGTGCATGACCTTGCTGGCTTCACGGCGGAAGGTGAGGTCTGGCAGGAAGAAGTCGTTGTGGAAGCCCGTACGGTCGGCCGGAAATCGATCGAGGAAGAAGCCACGGAGTCGAGCACACGAATCCGAATCGAGTTGGATTCCGGGCAGCCTCACCCACCCTTCGCGTCGCAACACCTCGTCGAGAGCGGGGTCGTTGAGAACCCGATCTCCGTCAGGCCACTGGTCCCGCGACCGAACCGACGGGACCCATTCGGTCTCGGGAGACTGAGGTGACGTCTCGAATTGCCCTCGCATGATGAGCTCGTCTCGCTTCAACCACCGCGACGCCTCCACGGGGAGGTGCCTGGTGTTCGTCGTGGGCCGCAACCCTATTTCCCGTCGGATCGGTTCGTCGCCGCTGATCGACACGGCAGGACTCGGATTAGGTCCGGGCGCATCAGGGCGTCAGGCTTCCCCCGCGACGAACCCGAGTTTCGTCAGGTCTTCGATCAGGCCCAGATCCGTCTCCTCGGGCCGCTTCGTACCGTCGAGATTCCTCCACACCTGCGTAGCCGAAGGGTTCAGGTGGGCGATCGAGCGATCGGTTAGCCGGTACAGGACGGCCTCTTCGGCGACGACGACCGACACGACGTCGGCCGGCCGGTGAGGGTGAGGACCGGGCAGCGAAGGTGGGACCCGGAGGGGTTCTCCGCCTACGGGTGCCGGTGCTGTCGCCTCCATCAGCGCTGCGGCAGCTTCCCTACTGTCCCCGTACCGGATGGCGAGGGCAGGGACATGATTGGCGAAGGACGCGAACGCGAAGAGGCAACCGGTTGGATCGGTCGTCACGTCGAAGGAGTTCTCCAGGCATGCCATCACGGACTGTGCAGGTCTGAGTGGAGTGATCTCGATAACCCGCTGCTGTTCGTCGTCCTCGTCGACTCGGTCGAGGACGACGAACAGCAGCGGCGTCGCGTCGACCGGGACCGTTGCCGTGGGCGGATGGAGCGATCGGAGCGAGAGGAGTCCCGGGCGCCTCATCGAGACCGGCCTCGGGGACGCAATGACTCGGTGACCGGTAACAGCGACCACCTCGTCGTTCACGATCCCCCCGAATCGGTCGAGTGCGAGCCCGAACGTGCTCTTGCCGCTCCCTGACGGTCCGGTCACGAGGACAGCCCCATCCTGGGTGAGGACCGTGGCTGCGTGCAGGTGGGGCCAGCCCGGTTCGGCGGTGAGCGTTCGATGCGTCAACCAGGGGAGGATCTGTTCGACGACGGCGTTCTCGTCGAGGAGATAGGTGCAACCTTCGACGATCAGTTCGACCGCGTCGCCGAGGTGACGGCACTCGATCACAGCGTCCACGCTTCGGCGGGTCTCGACGATGCTCGCGCCGAAAGCCCGCCGGAGCGGATCCAGTGCGGCCTCGTCGGCCGCTACGGGTACCTCGCCCCAGGACTGGAGGATCGAGTGCGTCGACGGCTTCGGGGGAACCGGACGCGCGGCGACTGCTCGCCGGCGCGCCTGGATGTGGCGCCACGGTCCGATGACGGGCGCGGCCAGGACCTTCTCGACGTTCCAGATCCGCTCCCCGAGCCGTCGGATCGCAGTGGAGGTTCCGGATCGATCGTGCGACGGAACGTCGTTCCCGGCTCCACGGTCGAGGCCTGGATCGAGTTCGCCGCTCCCACCTGTGGTGGTCTCCACGTTGGCTTCCACGTGCTCGTTCCGTCAGGCGGTGTTTGAACCCTGCCAGATCGTAGTTGGAGCAGATGCGACGGTCATTGGACCGTGGAGCGGCGCTACCGAACAGCCACGTGCGGAATGAGCAGTCGGGGAGACGTCAGTTGAGGGTCAGATACACGTATCCGTCGACGCCGTGGTAGCCGTGCTCGTTCGTGCCGGCCGCGCCACCGTTGGACCCGGCCCGCGCCGTCACCGAACCGGTTACACCCAGCACGAACGCGGAGCCGCTTCCGCCGCCACCGCCACCGTCGTTGTTGCCGCCACCGGCGTCGCCGCCACCGCCGCCGCCGCCGCCCCAGTGGCCGCCGCCACCGCCGCCTCCGCCGCCGCTGTCGTCAGATCCATCGGACTGGCCCGCACCTCCGTTCCCGCCGGAGCTCTGTGTCCCTGCGCCACCGTCGTTGCTGTCGGAAGGCCAACCCGATTCACCTCCGGCGCCTCCGCTGGACGTCCAGCCGCCCCCGCCGCCCTTGCCGCCGTAGGTGATCTGACCGGCTCCGCCGGAGAGGCCGGCGGAGGCGTTGTTGTTCGCGATCGACGTGCTCAGGTTCGAGCCGCCGTAACCGCCGTGGTAGCCCGGATCGTCTCCGGAACCGCCGCCACCTCCGCCGCCTGGGGCGACGATGTTTATCGACGTCGAGTACGACAAGCGCGTCGCGCCGCCGCCGCCACCACCGGCTCCGGCGTTGCTCGGTCCGTCGGCGGCGTTGCCGCCCTTGGGGGAACCGGTTCCGCCGCTACCGGATGTGGACCCGATCCGGTCGGCGTTGCGGCCCTGCTGCCCGATGACGATGGTGAGGGTGTAGTAGCCGGCTCCGCCTGGTGCGGCGATGTCGCCCTCGAGTTCTGTGCCTTTCCCTCCGGCACCACCGCTGAGACCCGACTTCGTGCCGCTACCGCCGCCTCCGCCTGCGCCGCTGATGCGGAAGTGGACGCTCCGCGCCTTCGGAACCCCGACGGAATAGGTACCGGCCGCTGTGCGGCTCTATGGGAAGTCCGAGGTGGCGGCGGCAGCGGGTGATGCCAGGCTGTCGACGACAACGGGTGCCGCCCACGCTGCGCCGGCGACCAGTGCCCCGGCTCGCAGGACGCGGCGACGTTCGACGCTCAGATCTGCGCCCGGTACTTCTTCCACCATCGAGTTCCCTCCAGACACTCAGTGCTTGCGAGGGTAGTCGGGGTCAGGTGCGCGTTGGAAGGCAGGAGATGTACGTCACCCGAGTCTCACCTCTGCTCCGGCTCGGTTCTCCTGCGGGTTGTCGTCGGATGGGATGAGGTTCCCTCGGACCGGAACGCCGCTATTTCCCCTGCCGCCGAAGTAGCGTCCTCGTCATGTCCAGGTTCGGGGCGTGGGGAGCGTCCGCTCACCTGGTGGTCGGTGCTGCGCTGTGTTGCATGATCATCATCGCCGTGTTTCCGTACAGACTCGAGTACGCGGCCCACGTGATTGCAGGCATCGGACTCGCCGGCATCGTTGTCGGATGGACCACCGGTGGCGATCGCGATCGAAACGGCATGTCGATCGACTGGCGGGTAGCGCTGTCGGTCGTGGGTGGCGTTGCAGTCGCCGGAGTGGCATCGGACCTGACTGTCACAGGCCCGCTGGACGTGCTCGACGTGACGAACACCGTGATGGGTGGCCTGATGGGGTTGGTGATCCTGCAGTCGGGCTGGGAGGTGCTTCCCACCGAGCGCCCCGGCAGGGTGCGGCTCGCGGTATCCGGTGCTCTCATCGTCGGTATCGGGTTCGCTCTGCGATATCCGCTCCAGCACCTGCTGAAGAGTGTCTGGTGGTACGGGACGTGAGCCGTGGGCTTCGTGTCGGGATCTGCTTGGCGGTGCTGTTGGCCGGTGGGATCCAGGTTTCGGTGGCCTTCAGCCGTTCGCTGATCCCGTATCGGATCGACGGGACGTTGCGACGGACGGGTGTGGTGACCGACTCGCACCAGCAGTTGCTGACGCTCACGGTCGACAAGACGACCTATGAAGTGGACGACACGCGGGTTGCGGGGATTCGGATCGGTCGCCACATAACCAAGGATCCGTGGTCTGCGACGATGCTTCTCGACGGGCGCAAGCCGTTCCGCCTGGCGGTGGGCGACGAGGTGTTCCGGTTCCTTCTTCTGACAGTCCTCGCGTGTTCTGCGGCCTGGTTGCTGACCGGGAAGGCGGGGCGAGGAGCAGGCGATCCCGACGAGACATCATGAATTCGCTCCGGACCCAGATCGCTGCCCGCGTCCATGCTCGGACGCCACTCCCCAGAACTCCGAGAGCAGTTCGCGTTCTCACCTACCACGGGCTGGTCGAAACGAAGCTCGATCCCCGCCTGGAGCGGAACTTCCACACTTTCGATCAGTTTCGATCCCACCTCCGGATTCTCAGGCGACACCGAGTCGTCTCGGTGGACGAACTGGAGGCGGGTGAGGTCCCGAGCGGTCCGTGGCACCCAGGCCGCTCGACAGTGGTGATCACCTTCGACGACGGATACAGCAACAACTTGGAAGCGGCCTCGATGCTCGAGGCTGCGGGATTACCGTGGGCGGTGTTCGTGTCGACGGGGGCGATCGGAACGGGTGTCCCGATCTGGACGAACACACTGGCGATGCTTCTTCTACACGGTCGACCGCGTTCCGGAACGGTCGACCTCGCAGGTAAGTGTTGGCCTCTCGCTTCGCGCGAGGACCGACTGGCCTGCTTCAACTCGGTACGCGGGGGTTTCAAGACCTTGGCAAGGGCAACGCGGCTTGCCGCGATGGACGACCTGGCCGGGCAGTTCGACGACGGTGAGGTCGAGCGGCTCGTCGTGGACATCCCGTCGATGTCGATGTTGTCCTGGGAGGACCTCGACGAGATGAGTCGATCAGGGGTCACGGTCGGCAGTCATGGAGTGCACCACGAACTGCACAACCCGGCGCAGCCCGACGACGTGCTCAGGGACGAACTGAAGGGTTCCAGAGACGACATCGTTCGGAGGCTCCAGGTTCGGTGCACGACCTTGGCCTACCCCAACGGTGACTACACCTCACGGTCGATCGAACTTGCGGATGAGATCGGATACCGCACGGCATTCACCACCGAGGACGGCCTCGCGACGCCTGATCGTCGGATGCTCGCGTTGCCGCGTATCAGCGCCCCGGGCACCGAGAGCGGATTCATTCGGGCACTCCTCGCCGGGACCGCTGCGCGATAGCGCCACCGGCGTTGCGATACGGCGACCGTGGACGGATCGACGGCCTTGGCTCGGCTCCGTTTCCAGTCACGAACGTGGCAGAGGGCGGAGGTGGCGTTCGGCCCACTCCTGCAGAGCGAGAAGGTGCCACAGAGGCCTCGAGTTGTCCTGGCCCATCTGATGGGAGTCGACCAACTGTCGGACCTCGTTCCGGTCGAACGCGTCCGCTAGTACGACCGGGTTCTCCACGACGCGCTCGACCAGTCGATCGGACAGAGCGCCTCGGAACCAGTTTGCCAACGGCGGATCGAATCCCTTCTTCGGCTTCGTGATGATCGACTCCGGCACGTAGTCCGCCAAGGCCTGGCGGAGTGGCAGCTTGCCGATGCCCCCGTCCATGCAGACCTCGGGATCGGTGGCGATCGCGGCGCTGACGACCTCGTCGTCCAACAACGGGACGCGCACCTCGAGCGACTCGTGCATGCTGGCGCGGTCGACCTTCAGGAGCATCTTCTCGAGGTGGCCGACCATTTCGTTCCGTCGGAGCCACTGTGCGAGTTCAGCGCGCTTGGGGACACTCTCGAGGTCGTAGAGGTCGAAGTCGCCCGGGAGTTCCCCGAGGCCCGGTGCGATGGACCTCAACCGACGGCCGCCGAACTCGGAGTGGGGCAGCGAGACCATGTCCCCGATGGTCCCGATCGTGGAACCTTCGTTCGGCTGGAGGGACGGCCAACGATGCAGCGCCTTGCGGACGGCGCGGCGGGCGAGGGGTGGAAGGTGAAACGTCTGCCGCCACCGGAGCGCGTTCCACATCCTCGGATACCCGAAGAACAACTCGTCACCACCATCGCCCGAGAGCGCGACGGTCACGTGCTTTCTGGCCAGTCTCGACACCAGCATCGTCGGGAACGCCGAGATGTCACCGAAGGGTTCGCCGTAGGCATCGATCACGTCGTCGAAAAGGTTCAGAGCGTCCGTCTCGGTGATCGTCTCGACCTGGTGTGCGACCTGGAGTTGCCTCGCATACCGGGCGGCCTGCCCGCTCTCGTCGAGGTCGACGTCGTCGGTTCCGATGGTGAAGGCAGGCACCGGTGCCGAGTGGCCCGCGTGCGCGACAGCCGTAACGAGTGGCGAATCGATGCCACCCGAGAGAAAGGTGCCCACCGGGACGTCGGCGACCAGTTGCCGGTCTACGGCGGTTCGGATCGCGGAAAGGACTTGACGCTGAGCCTCGTCTCCCCGCAGGAGCGGTGGCGAGGCCTCGGGAACGGCCCAGTACCTCGTGTGCCGGACCGGGCCGTTCGGCGACCATCGGACGATGCTTCCCTGTGGAACCTGTCGAGTTCCCTCGACGATGCCGTACGGCGACGGCACGTAACCGAATCGGAGGAACAGCGCTGTGACGTCGGGTCGGAGTCTCTGGCGCTCGCACCACGGATGGCGGATGACGGCGTCGTACTGGGAGGAGAAGACGATCCCCTTCGGGTGCTCGAGCCAGGCCAGCGGCTTGATGCCGAGTGGATCGCGGGCGAGGAGGACGGAATGGTCGCGCCGGTCGACGAGGGCGAGGGCGAACATTCCGTTCAAGCGAGGGAGCGCGTCCTCTCCCCAGCGGACCAGCGCGTGCAGGACCACCTCGGTGTCCGAGCGCGAAACGAAACGGACTCCCTCGCTCTCGAGGTCTGCGCGGAGGGACCTGTGGTTGTAGATCTCACCGTTGAACACCAGTGCCCAACGTCCATCGGGTGTGGTCATGGGCTGGTGGCCGGCAGGGGAGAGGTCCATCACGGCCAGACGCCTGAATCCGAGCGCGGAGTGGCTGTCGACCAGGTGTCCGGAATCGTCCGGCCCCCGGCGGGCGAGTAGATCCGTGAGTCGGTGGGTCGCTTCGACCTCGGCGTCGGTCAGTTCACCGCGTGAGATCGTGCCGACGAAGCCACACATCTCCCCCTCCTTCGGCTCCGGTGCGTCGACGGATCGTATGCGTTCGACATCCGGAGCAGTGCAGTGCCCGACACCTATCGACGCCGCTGGATGGCCGTCTCGTAGAAGCTGATCCAGTCGTCGAGTTGATCGTGAAGTCCGAATCGGGTTCTCGCCCGTTCAGCGCCCGCGTTGCCCATGGCGGCTCTCTTGTCGCCGTCTGCGGCGAGAGCATCGATGGCGCTCGCCATCGATGCGGGGTCCCGGCGCCCAACGACCAGGCCGGTGCGACCGTGTTCCACGTTGTCCGCAAGTCCGTACGCGTCCGTGCTGACGACCGGGACCCCGTGTGCCTGGGCCTCGAGAGCGGCGTTGCAGAATCCCTCGAACGTCGACGCCTGGACGAAGAGATCGGCCCACTGGAACTGCTGTGCCACTTCGTCCGCCGGAAGAGCACCGACGAAGGTCACGATCTCGTCGAGACCGAGGTCGTGCCGCCAGTAGTGGACCCATTCGAAAAGGTCACCGTCACCGACGATGCGGACCTCGACGTGGAGCCCTTGGTGCACCGCTCTTGCGATGGCGTCCAGCATGTGGTCGTAACCCTTGACCCAGTGGAGCCTCCCGACAGCCAGAATCCGCAGTGGCGAGTCGACGGTGCCGAGTCGTCCCGGCCGGGGCTCGGAGATCTGGATGGAGTCGGCGTCGACGGCGGGAGGGATGACGGTGTGGGCAAGGTTCTCCGGTGCCCCGCGTTCCAACGCTCTCCTCCACAGCGCCTCGCTGAGGACGTGGATGCCGTCGGCGGAGGTCCAGACGTCGCGGTAGTGGTTCGCGTTCTCCAACCCGACGTAGGCGAGATCGAAGCCGCGGAAGGACACGGTCATCGCGGTGCCACCGTGTTGGCCGATGTCGGTGCGTCCTACGGCCAGTGAGCCGAACTCGAAGTGCACGACGTCGGCCCGGAGGCGTTGAACGGGTGCGTCCGCCAGGAGATGCCTGATCCGCGCGCCCCATCCATCGGTGTCGTTGCTCAGGTAGTTGCGTCGGACTGGTGCGGGAATCGCGGCGGCAGCGCGCGCGTGTTCGGCCAACGAAGCCGTGATGGTTCCGCGGCGAATCGATGGCGCGGTCAGGTGAACCCTGTCGCGGAGCCCGTGGATCCTGTGACCTGCGGCGAAGTTGTCCCACTCCTCCTTCGGGGACGAGGCGCAGACGATGTGGACGTCGACTCCACGTTCGGCGAGCCCGACGGCCTTGTTGCTGACGAACGTCTCGGACAGCTTCGGGAACGTGGGCACGACGAGAACCACCCTCACCGTCCGGCCACCTCGTGGAACAGCGTGGTGAAGGATTCGATCTGGTCGGCGAGCCTGAAGTGTCGCTCGACACGCTCGCGGCCAGAGTCGCCGAATCGGCGTCGCAGACCCGGATCTGAAGCAAGGTCGCCAAGGCGTCGCGCCGTGATCTCCGGCGAACGGACGGGTACGACGAAGCCGTCGACGCCGTCGCGGACGGCTTCGGCCATCCCCCCGGCGTCGGTGGTGACGACCGGCAACGCGGTCGCCATGGCTTCGAGCACAGCGTTGGAGATCCCTTCCGTGAAGCTGGTGTGGAGGAAGACGTCCGAATCCCGCAGGAGCGCGCCTACCCCGTCTGCCGATATCGGCCCCAGAAGCTGGACGCAGTCAACGAGTCCGAGGTCGTCGATCGTGTAGCGCAGGTGTTGCGAGTCCGGGCCTTTGCCGACGATGCGAAGTTCGACGTCGAAACCGAGATCACGCGCGATGCCGACGGCCCGGATCGCGTGCTCGTAGTTCTTCGCCAGTCCCAGGTTTCCCACCGCCACAGCGCGCAACGCGCCGGTCGCGTTCCCCGTCCGAACCGGGAACGAGTCCGGGTCGATGGCAGGACGGATGATGCGCACCTTCTCATCACGGAGTCCCCAGCGGGCTGCATCCGCGGCGATCGATTCGGAAACGCAATGGACCGCGGCCGAGCGTTCGAAGACCGTTCTCAAGGCGTCACGGTGCGCGTGACGCCGGGGATTCCACGGAGCCACGGTGACGAGCGATCCTCTACAGGATGTGACGACCGGAATCCCGAGTTCGAAGATGTCGAGGTCGGCGGTCAGCGAGTTGATCCAGGGCACGTAGAGGACGTCTGCGCCGGACCCGGCGACCGGGTCGCCGTCGAGCGTGGTTCGCAGCATGCCTCGGAGTCGATTTCCGGCGTCGGTCGGGGATGCCGACCGGAGGACGAGCCGCGCCATCGCTCGGGAGTTCGGGCGGTCGGGTCCCGGTATCCATGACGCTCGAAGATCCGCCATGTACGTCTGCGGAGGGGGCGCCGACGAGACGAACGTGATCTCGGTCCCTGCGGCGCGGAGGCCTCGGACGAGCCGGTCGATGAAGGTCTCGGGCGGCCATCCGCCGGAGATGATTGCGACGTGTAGAGGTCTGCTGCGGGCCGAGTCGCCGAATCCGGCTGCCGAACCACGTGCGAATCGGTCCATCAACGCCGCGAACCGTAGCGTGTCGTCCAGCCGACATTTCCGAGGGGGAGCACGCGGTACCGATGAGCGCGTTCTGCGACCTGCACGTCGACTTCCGTTCGACAGCTCCCGCCGTGACGCGCCTCATGCAGCCGTGGCGTCGTGTGGCGGGGGAGGACGCCGATCCGTGGATCGGGGTCGCGGGCGAGATCGAGCCTTCCCACGTGCGGCTCCCGGGATGGGACGTCTGGGCAGTGGGCCCGGTGTTCACCTATCGGTCCGACGACAACGATCCCTTGCACCGCTTCGCGATCGACCTCCAAGTCGGGGCGGCGCAGCCATCCGCGCTCGACTCGCAAGCTGCGGTCTTCGCCTGGGACAGTCGGGCTCGCCGGCTACACGTGATCACGGACCGGATGGGCACCGTCCACGTCTACCGGTCCGGTAACGATTCGGTCGGGACCTTCAGTCCGGCGGTCGCTGGATCGGGTGGCCACAGGTTGGACTGGATAGGCATCACCGGTTTCTGCGGCTTCGGCTTCTACCCCGGTGATCGAACGGCCCTGGAAGACGTACGCATCGTCCGTCCCGCGACCTGGCTCCTACTGGACGACCGGGGAGCCACGGTGTCGGAGCGACGGACGTGGACGTGGACGTTCGAGCCTGCGAACCGCAGCGTCGACGAGACACTCGAAGCCTTCGATGACGTGTGGACGAGGGTGCTGGCTCGCCGGCTGCGGGGATCCCGGGCGGTGATTCCGCTGTCGGGTGGGCTGGACTCTCGGACGATCCTCGCTGCCGCGACCTCCGCCGCGGTCGGTGCAGACGTCCGGACCTTCACCTACGGCTATCCGGGGTCGCGGGTCGAGACCTCGGTGGCTCGGCGGGTGGGCGCGGCCCGGGGAGCGTCTCCGCTCGAGCAGACGGTTGGGCCGTACCTGCTCGACCGGTTCGACGAAGTATTCGATGCGGTCGAGGGTTTCGTCGGCCTCACCCTGCCCCGCCAGGCGGGTGCGTCCGACGTCATCGGGTCGCTCGGTGACCGCGTTGTGGGAGGTCACTGGGGCGACGTCTGGTTCGACTCGATCGGATCGGGCTCCGAGACGGTCTCACCGGTGGAACGTGCGCTCACGATCTTCGCCAAGCGTGGTCGGTCGACGCTCTTCGACGAGCTCTGTCGCCCTCATCTGAACGGGCTCGAACCGGAAGACGTCCTCCGCGGCCTGATCGCCGACGAGGTCGCTCGTCTCCCGGACCTGGGTGATCCGGCCATGCTGCTCAAGGCCCTCAAGACCGAGCAATGGTCCTTCCGCTGGACCCTCGCCGGCACCAGGGCGTATCAGTTGGGCGCATCGGTCGACCTGCCTTTCTACGCCGACGAGGTCGTTGATCTCTTCCTCACGGTTCCGCAACGGATGTTGTCCGGTCGAGCCCTTCAAGTTGCCTACCTCCGTCGCTTCCACCCCGACCTGGCGGCGATCCGCTGGCAACAGAGCGGTACGACGTTGCTCGACCGATGGTGGGAGCGACCGGCCGCCAAGGCCGAACGGGCGGTCCGCAAGGTGTCTCGTACCGCCCTGCGCAGGTCGGTGCTCGAGAGGAACTGGGAGGTCCAATTCCTGGGTGAGGGGCGGTCGGCCCGGTTGGAGTCACTCGTCCGACCACTGGTCGAGAGAGACCTTCTGACGAAGGCTGGTGCGACCGAAGCACTGGACGAGTTCGCAGTTCACCCGGCGCCGGACAAGGCCCATCGCATCGACGTCATGGTCGCCCTGGCGGCGGTACTCGATAGATGACTTCGAAGCTGCCACCGGAACTCTGCTGGGACCCGGCGCGCGCCGGCATGGATGGAACGCGCGGTCGCGTGGAAGAATGGCCGACCGCACCCCCCTGGGCCGCTCCAGCGGTCGCCCTGACATTCTCTGATCTCATGCTGAGAGGACGACTCGTGGCCAGGAATATGTTTCTATCGGCGTGTTCGCGTTGAAGGCGACCACGTCGTCGTCCTCCACGGACGATCGCGGTTGGTGGGCGTCCTTTCGGCCGTATTTCGGGTCCCGGAAGCTGGACATGGCCGGAATGGCCGTCGCGTCGATGCTCGCCGGTGCCGTGGAGGCTGTCCTCCTGGTGATGATCGCGAACATCGCGCTCATCGTCGGTGGATCGGATCAGAGCCAGGGACTCGCGGCGAACCTCGGTCCGATCGACGCCCTCAACCTGAGCGTCGGACAATCTCTCGTGTTCGCTCTCGGCCTCGGTTTGCTTCGGAGCGTCCTCCAGGTCGCCGATGCTGCGATAGCGGGCCGGATGATCGCCGAGCTCATCCGCGACATTCGTGCATCGGTGTTCCAGGACTACATCAGGACGTCGTGGGCGGAGCAGTCGAGTCACAGCGAAGCAGACATCCAAGACCTCTTGGTCCGTCACGTGAACAGGGCGACAGGGGCCGTCAGTGCCATCGCCCGCGGCATCAGCACCTCATGTCTCGTGCTCGCGCTGTTGGCATCAGCGGTGGTGGTGGACCCGTTGTCCGCAGGACTCCTGGTGGTGGCAGGTGGTCTGCTCTTCGTGGTGATCCGGCCGCTGACCCGGCTCGCGAAGGGTATCGCCAGGCGCCAAGTAGTGGCCGGCCAGCACTATGCCGAAGTTTCACTCGAAGCCATCTCGACCAGCCAGGAGATCCGCGCTTTCGGTGTGAACGACAGGGTCGCGGATCGCCTGCGCAAGGCGACAGACGCGGAGGTCGAACCGACGCGCCACTCGTTCGTCCTGCGTGAGATCGTCACGTCGTCGTACCAACTGGCCACGATCCTGCTGCTCCTCAGCGGACTCTTCGCTGTCTACAAGTTCGTCGATCGACCGCTCGCGTCGCTGGGTGCGATCGTCGTGATCCTGGTGCGAGCCCTGAACCAGACCGGCCAGATCCAGTCCTACTACCACCTGCTCACCGAGACCGGGCCCTTCCTCGATCGCCTCGCGGACGAGACGGAGAAGTTCCGGGCCAACGTTCCCAGTTCCGGCAACACGAGAATCGCCGCACCCGAACGGCTCGTACTCGAACACGTGACCTACGAATACCTGCCGGGACGTCCCGCCGTCGAAGACGTCTCGATCGAGGTGTCGCGAGGGGAGACGGTCGGTCTGATCGGGCCGTCCGGGAGCGGCAAGTCCACCATCATCCAGATCATCCTGCGACTTCGTCAGCCCGACTCGGGTCGCTATCTGCTCGACGGCGTCGATGCTGCAGATGTCGACGACGAGTCCTGGTTCGACCAGATCGCGTTCGTCCCTCAGGATTCTCGGCTCATCGCGGGGACCGTTGCCGACAACATCGCCTTCTTCCGTCCCGACGTGACCCGTGCCCAGATCGAGGACGCCGCCAAACGGGCATACGTCCACGAGGAGATCCTCGCGCTCCCCGACGGCTACGAGACCGATCTCGGGAGCCGGGGTGGCTCGCTGTCGGGGGGTCAACGACAGCGGGTGACCATCGCACGTGCCCTGGTGAGAGATCCATCGATCCTCGTTCTCGACGAACCGACCAGTGCCCTGGACATGCGATCCGAGTCTCTCGTGCATCAGACCTTCGCCGAGTTGAAGGGGCGAGTGACGATCTTCGTGATCGCGCACCGGTTGTCCACCCTGAACACTTGCGATCGGCTTCTCGTCATGGGCGACGGGCGGGTCCAGGCGTATGGTTCGAGAACCGAACTCGAGCGCGACAGTGCCTTCTACCGTGAGGCTCTCCGACTGTCGAAGATCCGCGGCGGCGATGAAGGTGAGCGAAGCTGATGTGCGGGTTTGCGGGCGTCGTCGGTGTTGCCGGCGACGCTGACGGGGCCGCATGGGCGTCGTGGGCGTCGCGACAGCTCGAGCGCCGTGGACCGGATGCATCCGGTGAGTGGTCAGATCCCGACGCCGGAGTTCACATGGGCTTCCGGCGACTATCGATCATCGACCTGAGCGGAGCGGGTTCACAGCCCATGATCGGTCCATCGGGCCGGTCCGTTCTTCTCTTCAACGGCGAGCTCTACGAGCATGTTCAACTGCGGCGGAGGCTCGAGAGGGATGGGGTCTGCTTCCGCGGCCGGTCGGACACCGAGGTCGTGGCCGCTGCGCTGGAGAGGTGGGGACCGAAGGCGCTCGACCGTTTCGATGGCATGTTCGGCTTGGCGTGGTATCTGCCTGCTGAACGGCGTCTGCTCCTGGCTCGGGACCACGCCGGGATCAAACCGTTGTTCATCGGCCATGGACCTTCGGGACGTGGCGTCTCGTTCGCCTCGCAGTACGACGTCGTGGCGAACGGGCCGTGGGGGCGCGCAGACCTGGATCCCGAGGCTCTGGCCCTGTATCTCGAGCTTCATCACATCCCGGCGCCATACGGCCTCCTTCGTGGTACTGGTCAGTTGGGCCCTGGGGAGTTGCTCGAGGTCGTCGACGGCCGACTCGCGGGTCGTCGCGATTGGTGGACCCTGCCCTCCTATGCCCCTGCCTCTTCCGCATCCGACACGATCGATGTCCTGCACGAGGTCCTGGGGCAGTCGGTGAGCGATCAGTTGGTGGCCGACCGACCGGTGGGAACGTTCCTGTCCGGGGGTGTCGACTCCGCACTGGTCACCGCTTTGGCGGTGGAGGCGTCGGCGGCTCCGGTCGAAGCCTTCACGATCTCGTTTCCCGGCGAGGCCAACGATGAGGCTGGGATGGCCGCCGCCTTCGCATCACAACTCGGTGTGCTGCACCACGTGGAGCGGATCACCGACGACGACGCGATCGGCGCGGTCGAGGACGCCGTCGCCGCGTCGGCCGAACCCGTCGGTGACTTCTCGATCATCCCCACCACCGTCCTGTCCAGGTTCGCCGCCGAACGCGTAACCGTCGCTCTGTCCGGTGACGGCGGAGACGAACTGTTCTTCGGGTATGTAAGGCCATGGTCCCTGCTCAGGTCCGGAAGGTGGTTCAGGGCGCCGTACCGAGTGCGCCGGGGTCGCTACCTCGCGGGACGCCTGCCCGGAGTGCCGGCCGTTTCGGAGGCAGTCGCCGCACGCAGTGCCGGTGACTACTACCGAGGGGTGAACAGCCGCACGACGACCTGGCGAGATCGACTGGCTCCAGGTCTGCCGACGCCACCGGACTTGTCCTGGTATCGCACTCGAAGCCGTTCCGATCGCCGGGAGTTGATCGAGTTGTCACGCCGTGCGGAGTTCTACGGCCAGCTCCAGCGAGTGTTGAGAAAGGTGGACCTTGCGTCGATGCACAACAGCTTGGAGGTCCGGGTCCCGGTGCTCAGCCGAACGGTCATCGAGCTGAGCGCGACCGTGGATGTGGACGATGCACTCAGGGCGGGGCAGCGCAAGGGGCCGTTGCGGGATCTGCTGGCTCGGCTGACACCGACCGTGGAACAGCAGAGCGCAAAACAGGGATTCACACCACCGTTGACACGCTGGATCGATGGACCGCTACGACCGATGATCGAAGAGCAGCTCGGTGCCGTGTCCTGGGAGCTGGACGGCATCTGCGACCAGGCGGCTCTCAGGGCGCTCACGGACCCTGCGATGCCTTTCAGGCATTGGAGAGCTTGGACGGTCTTGTCGCTCGAATGGTGGTTGCAGCGGCTTGCTGCCATGCCGATCGACTTCCGACAGGCCGTCTCGTGACAGTCCGCGAGTCGCCGTGGTCGGTGATGTACACGATCCCGAACTTCGTCACGGCGGGTTCGGGCAGAGCCCTCGCAAACGTGGCCCTCCGCCTCGATCGGAACCATTTCAGCCCGATCGTCGGCGTTGCTCGCCGTCACGACACAGCGATCGAACAGGAGCTGGAAGCCGCGGGCGTCCCCGTCGTGGAGATCGACCTTCGAGTTCCGCCGCGCCCATACCAAGGATTGCCGGGCCGCGTGCGCCGCCGAGCAGAAGAACTGGCCGCCCATGACGTCAGCGTGGTCCACTCCTTCGACTACGGCGACGGCTACACGGAGGCCCTGGTCTCGCGTTCTGCGGGCGCCGCATACGTGTCGACCAAGAAGAACATGGGGTGGGGGAGCCGAGCGTGGACGGTTCGATCTCTCGTCTCGAACCGCATCGCGGTGCAGAACGAGGAGATGTTCCGTCGCTTCTTCTCACGCCCGTGGTACCGGAGCCGAACCCGGTACATACCCCGCGGCGTCGTAACCGAGCACTTCAAACCGTTCGGTGACGTCGGCGCTGAGTTCCGGATCGCCCACGGAATCGACGCCGGTGCCGTGGTGGCCGTCACCGTGGCGAGCATCACGCCCCGGAAGAACCAGATCCAGACCGTCAGAGCGCTTTCCCATTTGCCGGAGCTGGTGCTCGTGCTCGTCGGGCCCGACTTCGAGGACGGCTACGGGGCAGAGTTGGATGCTGTCGTGGCAGAACTGGGAGTGGGCGATCGGGTCGTACGGATCGGGCCGCTCGACGACGTTCGCCCGGCGTTGTGGGCAGCTGACCTGTTCGTCCTCACGTCGCGGGCGGAAGGCTCGCCGGTCGCGCTGATCGAGGCGATGAGTGCAGGTCTGCCGGTCGTTGCCACCGACATCCCTGGCATTCACGAGTTCCTATCCTCATTTCCGCACGCTGATCTGGTAGCCGTCGACGACGTGGAGAGTCTCGTGTCGAAGTTGGAAGCGCTCGTCCGGTCCCGGGACCTTCGTGAGACCAGGCGCACCGCTTCTCTCGATCTCGTCGCCAGACGCTCGATCGACCTGGAGGTGGCTAGAACCGAATCGATGTACCTGGAACTCCTTTGGGGCGGCCGAGACAACCGCCGAGACACGAACGTTGAAGCAAATGACTGAACCGACGAGTGTGAAGGTCCGTTCGGGGCGGCGGCTCATCTGGTACGAGGCTCGCCCGGACGACGCGTTCTGGCACGAACACTGGGGGGTGAAGGTCTCCCCGGCGTACTACGAGGACGCGCGTCGCCGCGACCTCGGAAGGGATGAACTCGGTCGAGTGCTGGCCGAGGTCTTCGACCGGGAAGGTCGCCTGATCGAAGCCGGCTGTGGTGCGGGCTGGTACGTCGCGGCCCTGGGAAGCGCCGGCTACGACGTCGACGGAGTCGAGTCGTCCGAGCCGTTGGTTCAACTCGTGAACAGGGTCGAGCCTTCGTTGCCGGTCCGCCGTGCTGACGTCACTGCACTCCCAGAGGCTGACGAGACCTATAGGTCGTACTTGTCGATCGGCGTCGTCGAACACCGCGAGGCGGGGCCGCAGCCGTTCCTGTCGGAGGCATTTCGCGTCCTGGAACCGGGCGGCCGGGCGGTGTTCACCGTCCCGTCCTTCGGTCCGGTCCGCCGCTTCAAGGCGCGGGTCGGCCTGTACGGCAGGCAGTGTCCGCCGCACCTCGAATTCTTCCAGTACGGGTACACCGGTGATGAACTGGCGGAACTGATCGCCGAAGCGGGCTTTCTCGTCGACCGAGTCGGCTACTACGGAACCTACCGGCTCCTCAGCGAGGAGATCCCGCTGTATCGATGGGCGACACGCCAACGGGGCGGAGAACGCTTGGTACGGCGACCCATCGATCGGCTGCTCGCCGGTCGCGACGGCCACATGGTTCTGGTCGTTGCCACGAAGCCGTCGTAGGAGGAGCGGAGTTGAGCTCTGTCGGACGCCCGGAGCCACGCGTGCCGAGGCCGGCCGACCGATCCGAGCCGCTTCGGGTATGGGTGTCGAACATGCCCGAAGCCGATCTCTTCGACAGGCATCAGCGACTCTGGTTGGTCCCGATCGTCCGTGCTCACCTCGACGCAGACGATGATCCGGCCGTCCTCGCGGACCGCTACGGATCGCTCCTCAGCCATTACGTCCTGTGTGGCCCGGACGAGGCGGAGGTGGCCCTCCTGCCACGACTGGTTACCAGTGGAGACGATCCCTCGATCCGTCCGACCGTCGACGAGGCGGAACGGCGCGGTCTTCGAACTCTCGTGTTCGGGGGAGGGGATCTGGAACCGGTCGTCAGATCAGCGGCCGCGATCGTCGTTCACCCTGGGCCGACGCGAGGTGCACAACCCGACGCGGACGTGCTCGCACAGCCCTACTTCGTGACGGATCGCTGGCGTGGACCGATGGAGAGAAGCGACACCGAGCGACCCTCGGTGGCGTTCTGCGGCCAAGGTGCGTCGCGCCCGGGTGCCGGTGTCGTCCAGTTGGTTCGACGTGGCGCCTCATCGCTGAGAAATCGTGGCCGGGGGTCCGTCGTGCCAGCGCCGGTTCGGGGCCACATCCGGCTCCGTGCTCGTGCCCTCGCATCCTTGGCTCGACATCCAGGGGTGGATGACAGGTTCGTGATCCGTGACCGGTACCGGGCCGGCGGTGGCGGGCCCGCTGCCCGTGCGCGTGCAGAGGAGGAGTTCGACGACAACCTGCGGTGCGCGACCTACGCGTTGTGCGTCAGGGGCACGGGCAACTTCTCTGCCCGGTTCTACGAGGCGCTCAGCTTCGGACGGGTTCCCTTGTTCGTGAACACATCCTGCGTGCTGCCGTTCGAGGATGAGATCATTTGGCGTGACCACGTCGTATGGGCCGACGATTCCGAAGTCGAGGAACTGGGCGATCGCCTGGTCGCCGCTCATTCACGAGGAGTGGGCGAACGTCGGTTACCTCATGCGATCCGTTTGCTGTGGGAGCAACGTCTGAGCCAGGACGGCTACTTCAGTCACCTTCCGGGCGCGGTCCGTCGACTCCTCTGAGGTTCCGCTGCACGGTCCTCAGCAGTCCGGCCCAGGTGCCGAGTCCATAACCGACGTGCATGGTGACTATGGCCGTGGCGACGGTGAGTGGCTTGGTCTTCAACTGGGACCCGTCGTCGGAACCGGTGGAGCGGACCGCTTCGACGGTGCCCGCAGCGACGACTGCGGCGTACGAGGCCAGGACGATGCCCAACGGGCGACGCGAGCGTCCCACCGCTGCTGCCGACGCGGTAGCCGCGACCGACGCGACGAATGCGGCGGGGACGACGTGACGCCAGGACGGAACCGTCCGGTGTTTCTCCATCACGCGTACCTTGTAGAAGCCGTAGCCGTGGTATTGACGCCAGAGTCCCCCGACGGTTCCTCTGCTGAAGTAGGTCGACCTGATCGCAGGGTCCATCCAGATCCGTCCGCCCGCCCGCGTCATCCGGAGGTTGAACTCGTCGTCCTGATTCCGGACGAGTGTTTCGTCGAAGGTCCCGATCCTGTCGAACACCTCTCTCCTGTAGGCGCCGAACGCGAGGGTGTCGACGTGTCCCGCCGTCTCGGACGTGCGAAACGCGACTCCGCCGACCCCGACGCGGCTGCTTTGCGCGGCCGCTATCGACGCTGCCTCGTCCGTCTCTCCGATCGTCTCCATGGGGCCGCCGACGCAAGCGTCTCCTGTCGCACGGAGGGCGTCGATGCACTGGCGGAGGTAGTCGGGTGCAATCACGCAGTGGCCATCGACCCTCACGACGACCTCGCCCTTCGCCACGGCCAGGCCGAGGTTCATCGATACGGGCACGATCCGCTGCGGGTTGTTCAGCACCTGTATCGCCGTGCCGCATTCGGCTGCGATCCTGTGAGCCAGATCAGCCGTTCCATCCTCCGAGGCGCCGTCGACCACGATCACCTGTGGAGTCTCCACGTCGTCCTGGGTGAGCACCGCTCGAAGCGACCTCTCCAGATATCTGCCTTCGTTGCGCACGGGCATGATGACCGAGATCGACGGGTCATCTCGCAGCGGCGGGAGGGCGAGTGGTCGCACTCTGCTGAGAACATCGTCGAACAAGGCGGTCCACGCCCCCCTTACTGCAGGCCATGACGAGTTCTCGGCGATGGCTCGTCCGTTGACTGAGAGTGTGTCGGCCAGTGTCGGGTCGTCCAGCAAACGTCCCAGCGCGGTTGCCATCGCCTCGGGATCGTCGCTAGGAACCAGAAGCGCGTCGGTCCCGTCTCGCAGAAGCGAAGGGACTCCGCCGACACACGTCGCGACTATGGGGAGGCCAGCGGCCGCGGCCTCGAGAAGGCTGACCGGCGTGTTGTCGATCCGGTTCGTGTGCAGATAGATGTCGTGAGCGTCGAACGCCCGATCCTTGGCGTCACGATCGAGGAAGCCGACCACGTCCACCACGTCGCCGAGGGCGTGTCGCTCGATCTCTGCCAGGACGTCCGAGGTGGACCCCTTCTCCTGACCGGCCATCGTGAGGTGTACCTCGGGGTGGTTGTTGCGCAGGAGGGCAACCGCGCGCACGGCGAGTTCGGGGTTGTACACGGGGTGGAACGTCCGCATCCACAGGATCCGAGGTGTCGCCTTGCGCCTTCGACGGAACACGATCGTCTCGGTGTCGGCGAGGTTCGGCAGGACGGTGACGTCGAACTCCTCGAAGGCGTCGGTCAGATAGCTCGAAGGGGCGACTATTCGATCGGCTCGGCGTAGAACTCGGCCGGTCCACCGTGGGTGCTGCGCCCTGTGGGTCGGAAGATTCCCGCCGTGCAGGACCATCACCAGCGGAATGCCGAGTCGAGAGGCCGCAGCGCTGGCGGCATCGACCGTCACGAATGCCGGACCGCTGAAGACCGACAGCACGATCACGTCGACGGTTCCGCGCCAGCGCGAGATACTCGTCAGAGTGTCGATCAGGCGGGAAGCACGTCCGACCTTGCTGGAGGTCTCGAGCACGGACCATCCCTCGGAGCGGAACCGGTCGGCGAGGAGCTCGCCCTGAGTGGTCACCCACCCCGGGTTTCGACCGAGCATCGGTCCGACGAATCCGATCGTCGGCGTCCTCATCGTTTCCCCCGGGTCGACTCTGCCATGGCTGGCGTTCCTTGCCGCACCCTACGATGAGCAAATGCATTGGAGCGAGATCGACTCGTGACGACTCTCGCCGGGAGGACGCCCCTCACTCGGGGGTCGGCACAGCCCACCGAGGACGGGATCCTGCGCTTGTTCGCCACGCCTTCCGCGTGGGTCGTGATGGTCATCGCGTCCTCCGCGTACGGCGTGGTCCTTTCCAAGTCCTCGCTGCTCTCCACCGGGCACATGCTGCTCACGTTCGTCGTGTTCGGAGCGGTCACGCTCGTGGCCCGCTCTCCGGATCTGCTGCTGGCCGTGACGGTCTACTGCGGGCTGTGCGACGTCCTTTGGCGTGAGACATCGGCGCGTGGACCTTACGAAGCTGCCAAGTATCTGCTGGTCATAGGTTTCACGGTCTTGGCGGTGCGGTTCGTTCGGCGCGCACAGTTGTCGCCGTTCGCGTTCGCTTTGGTCGCGCTCCTGGTGCCCGGCGCGATGGTCGGTGTATGGCGGCTCGGACCGTTGGTCGCACGCGAGTACCTCGTGGCATACCTGGCGGGTCTCGTGGCCATAGCCGCAGCGCTCTGGGGATGTGGGAACCTGAGACTGTCGACGACGGAGGTGCGGGGGTTGTACACGATCGCGCTATCGCCGATCGTCGCGGTGACAGCGGTTGCCACATCCTCCACGCTGGGGGCGGGGCAGATCGAGTTCTCGGACGATGTCAGCTTCGTCGCGTCGGGTGGTTTCGGTCCGAACCAGGTGTCCTCGGTGGTGTGTTTCGGCGCACTGCTATGCCTCTTGGTCGTCCTGCAACCGAAGGTGGGTGCGAGCACTCGCATCCTGGCCATGGTCACGGCGGTCTGGCTCGTCGGCCAAGGGATCCTGACCTTCTCACGAGGGGGACTTTTCGGCCTCGTGCTCGCCATCGGTTCGATCGTCCTTGCCGCAATGACATCTGCCGGTCACCGGTCTCGCGCTCTTTCGTTCGCGGTGGTCGTGGTAGTCCTGGCGACATTCATCCTGTCGTGGGCTGCATCCTTCACCGGCGGCAGTTCCGAAAAGCGGTTCAGTTCCGTCGACTCGACGAACCGTGTGGCGATCGCTGGAGACGACGTCCGGCTCTTCTTCCAGCACCCGATCCTCGGCGTTGGTGTCGGTCTGTCGAAGACTGAACGGGCAACGTGGTCCGGTGTGGCTCCTCACACCGAGTACACGAGACTCTTGGCGGAGCACGGACTGTTCGGCGTGGGTGTGATCCTGGTGCTCGCAGCGGCGTCGATCCGGTTGGTTCGTCGCGCCGCGGGGTGGGGGAGGATGGCCACCACGGCACTCATCGTGATGTCTCTGTCCCAGATGGTTCACAGCGCGACGAGGATCGGTTCCATCGCGGTGGCGTTCGCGCTGGCTTCCCTGATCGTCGACGGTTCGACCCGCCAACCCGTGGGGGAGCCGGCTCATTGACCGATCTCCGCATCCTCGGACCCGAGCGTTCGATCACCTTCGATCGGTTCCTGTCGACGCTGGGCGACAGCGGTTTTCGGGCGAGCCGAGTCGAGAACGGACCGGACCTGGCGGTACTCGTACCCGACACATCACAGATGGAGTTGCTCCGATCGGCCTGGTCCGCCCGTCGGGCGGGCGTGGCCGTTTTCGCCATCGATGACGACTCGGGGACGCTTGGAAGTCGCCTCCACCGTTTCCCGCTGAAGATCGTCACGGATCGACTCGTCAGCAGATGGGTTCGCGTCTCCGAACTCGACAGGACCGACTTGGCCGTCCACCTACAACAGGTCGGCGCCCTGAGAAGCGGAGACTCCGTCTGCAGATCCGGAGTGGATGCAGTGGCACTCGACGACCTGAGTGCCATCGTTACCGTCCACTGCGCGGCCTTCCCGGATTCCGCCATGACAAGGCTCGGTCCTGCGGTCGTCGAGCGTTACTACAGGTGGCAGTTCGTCGGTGCCCATCCGCTCCCGTTCGCTCGGGGAGCATTCGACGGGGGTCGCCTTGTCGGGTTCGTGTTCGGCGGCCTGAGGAAGGATGCCGTATCGGGTTTCTCTCGACGTTTTCTGGCTTCTGTGCTCGCAGCGGTGGTCCACCATCCGCTCGAGGCGCGGCACTTGGGGTGGGACCGGGTCAGGCCCGTCATACGTCTGATGCTCGGACGCAGAGCTCGACCCGCAGGGACACCAGGAGTGGCCGAAACGAACCGTGCTGAGGTGTCGTTCGACAGTCCGTCCTTCGGCGTCCTGTCGATCGCGCTCGAACCTTCAGCGCGGGGCAGCGGATTGGCTTCTGAACTGATCCGCGCAGCCGAACGTGAAGCCGTGGCAGCAGGGTGTGGTCGTATGCACCTGACCGTCGAGCGGAACAACCGTCGTGCGATCCGCTTCTACGAACGGGAAGGCTGGACGCAGGCCACGACTCGGGACGGTGCGACCGTCCAGATGTGGAAACTGCTGCGGTGACTCGAGCGCGTTGTCATGCGGTCAGTCGCGGAGCGGTCGTCGGATGATCTGAGGCTTGCCGGACGGGGAGTCGGGAATGGTGTCCACCCTGACCCATGCAAGCTCCAGCGATTCGCCCACGGCCTCTCTCAACCTGGCTGATGCCCTTTCCAGGACACCTGGCGGCACTTCTGTTGAGGAGCGGTACTCGATGACGAGGCTGTCGTCTGACGGTATGACCGAGAACTGCTCGATCTCAGGTTCGTGTTCGAACACCCCGGTGAAGGTGTGCACCGTGATCGTCCGGCCACCGGGTGAGATCCAGACATCGGTTTCCCTGCCCACGACTCGTTCGAGCTGCGGAAACTCGAGGCCGTGCGGCGACGCCTCAGGTCTGGCGGGGGCAACAGCCAGATCGCCGAGAGCGAACCGGATGATCGGCATCGCGAGCGCGTCGATCCGCGTGACGACAACCCGCCCCATCTGACCCGGCGGCACCGGCTCGTCGTGGTCGTCCAGCAATTCGACGACCACGTGAGGTGACATCACGTAATACGGGCCGTCGAACCGTTGTGCGGCGATCATGAAGCCCTCGGTCGCGCCGTAGGTGTCCACTACGGGAGCATCGAAGGCATCGGCGAGGTGGCGCCGGTGCGCCGGGTAGAGCTTGTCCCCCCAACTGATCGCCGATTCGAAGCGGATGGTCCGTCCCTCTTCGAGCGCCACCCTCGCCAGTGCGTCGATGGACGATGCATATCCGCCGATGTGACGCCACTTCCGCTTGCCGTACCCGTCGAGGACCTCGAGCATGTCGGACCTGGTCAGGCCGAAGGCCGTCACGTAGCTCGTGCGCAACATGCGGTCCTTGACCCGCTTCACGACACCGCGATCGGGTGTCATGCCCGTCTGCAGGAGGGGATCTCCTATCCGATAGCCGGCCCACTCCCACCACAACGTCTGAATAGCCTGGGCTCGGCTGATCTCTGCGGGTGTCGACCAGAGAGTGCTCTGGAAACCCGATGATCCGCTGCTGACGACCTTCACCAGCTTGCCGGAGCCCGGAGTGATCAATCGCTCGCCTTCGGACCTGAGGTCGGCCTTGGTGAGGATCGGGAATCGCCTGAGCCACTCGTAGGGATCTTCCGAAGCCTGGATTCCCAACTCGCGATAGTGGGCGACCTCCCGTGAGGCATGTGCGAGAAGTTTGGCCAGGCCGTCACGCTCCATCTGACGGAGAGAGGCCGAATCGAGATGCTGGATCAGGCGCCATCGGCGCAGTTCGCGCATGAACTCGGTTCGCAGCACCGTGTCACCGAACGGGAGGGCGGCATGCTCCAGGAACGCGTTGTACGCGCGGTCGAGGCGTGTGCGTCGGTGCGACGTGTCGTTCGTCATCGGTGCGTCTCCGCAGCCAGTACCTCACCGACTCGATCCAGGTAGGTCGCATAGGTGAACCTGCCGACGCCGTCGAGACCTTTCGCAGCGAGGCGGTCGTGCTCGTTGAACGCCTGTCGCAGTCCGTCGGACCAGCGACCATCGTCGACCAGCACACCTCCGCCGGTCTCTCTCAGGACCTGGCCGACACTCGAGATCGGCGCGGTCACCGGTGTACATCCGAACGCAAGCGCTTCGGCGAGCACCTTCGGAAAGCCTTCGGAGGAGGAGGGAAGGACCAGGGCATGGGCATCGGTCAGAAAGCTCTCCACCTCAGATCGTGTCACCCATCCGTGCGACCTGATCGGTGCCGAGCTTTCGACCGAACGCTCCTCGACCCAGGAGCGGAGCGGGCCGTCCCCGAGAACGTCGAGTTCGATGTCCATGCCCTCGTCGTGGAGGGCCTCGACGGCTTCGATTGCGATCCGCACCCCTTTGGCGGCTTCGAGCCTGCCGACGAACACGACGCGAAACGGGGGTTCCGTGGTCTTGGCGGCCGCCGCGCGGCGCCCCGCTTCGACCTCATCGTCAGTGAGTGTCGGATTGTCGAAAGCGCGGACGAAGTCAGGTTGGTTCGGCCATCGACCGTTCACGCTCACGGTCGCTCTGGCCAGTCCGTTGCGCAGCCACCAACGCTGTAGTCGGTAGGTCGCAGCGTCCCGGTGCTCCGGGGCCCAGTTCCCGGCATACTTCACCCACCTCGCCCTGGGGGAGCGTCGCGCCAGAAGGACCGACAACGCGACCATCGAAATACCCGCTGGGCATCGGACGTGGGCAACGTCAGCGTGCCGCAGTTCGCGGTCGATGGCGATCGCCCAGGCGGGCACCGCTCGCAGCGCGAGCACGCGGTCGACCGGTCGTGGTCCACCGGCCGGCGGGACGGGCACGAAGCGCACGTTCGAAGCCTCGGCGGGCAGGGCCACCCCTGGTGGGGGGCCGCCGTGTAGGGGCGCGACGTGGACAAGTTCGGACGCCAGCGTCGCCAGGTGGTCGATCTCGCGGGTCGTCGGACCGAACGCGACGATCGATCCGTCGGTTGCCCGGTAGTGCTCGGTGTGGGAGATCACCACGATGCGTGGCTTGCGCTTGGCAGCGACTAGTTCGTCGAGGATCTCGCCGTAGTCGGCCGCTCGGTGTCTCCACGTCCCGGAGGAACGGGCGCAGAGGTTCGCTTCCCGGCCCATGGAGACCCGGCGCCGTCCGTCGGTGAGCAGGGACGCGAGAGCGGTTGCCAATGGAGTGGCTTCTGTACTGGAGACCAGTCCAGTGCGGCCGTCGATGACTGCCTCAGCCGCTCCGGTACCTGCGGCGACCACCGCCGGAATGCCGGACAGAGCTGCCTCGACCACGGCGATCCCGAATCCTTCGACGTCACCGGACGAGGTCGAGGTGCTCGTCATGGCGAACAGGTCCGCCGCTGCGTAGGCGTCGGTGACCTCGTCCGAGTCGAGTTGTCCGGTGATGAAGAGTCGGTCGGATACGCCGAGTTCGGCGGCGCGTGCTGCCATGTCCTCACGATCGGTCGGCGCACCGACCAGCACGTAGGCGACGTCCGGCACGGATTCCGCAACTGCAGGCAGCGCCTCGATGACCTTTCGCTGTCCCTTGCGTTCGGTCAGATTGCCGACGGTCAGGACGACGGGCCGGTCGCCGAGACCCCATCGTTCCCGGAACCGTTGTCGGCGGCTGGGATCCGGTGCGAATCGTGTGCCGTCGGCGCCGTTCGGAATCACCGTGGCGTCGACGTGTGCGGCCATCTCCCGTATCAGGCCAGCGGTGAACGCGCTGACCGCTACGACGCGGTCGGACTGCTCGATGACTCTACGGGTGAGGCGGCGTTGCCATGCCGGGCCGCCTAGTTCGGAGCCGTGGATGACTGACACGACCGGCACGCCCGCTCTGACCGATGCCGGCACTGCGAACCACAACACCCGGCCACCGGAGGCGATGACGACGTCAGGGCGATGTGCCGACAGTGCCCGCCTCAGAGCGCTTAGCCGACGTCGTGCGGTCACCAGGGGATTGGGGCCGTCGGGCAGTCGGGAGATGGCGATCGGCGAGGATTCTCGAAACCGCTTCTGCTCCGCTGGTGCCGCGTAGTGCTGCGATCCGAGCAGTGCGACGTCGAAGCCCAGTTCGTCCAGAGCCACCGATAACTGATGGGCGTGGGTGCCGATGCCGCCCGGTCCCGGTGGCAACTCGCTGGCGACCACCAGTACCCGACCCCGGCAGGCATCGACGGGGTCCGTTTCGCGGTTCATCTCGCGTCGCTTTCAGGTGTCGCGCGGGTGTGCGACTCGTCGTGTCGGGGGTTCAGGACAGGAATAGGAGGTCGATCGGCAACCAGCATTCGAGCCGCCTCGTCCGTCTGGCGGATGCGCCTGATGCTGGACGGCAGGAGCGAGATCTGGACGGCGGCCCTGAGGAGCCGCCGGGCACGGCTCCCCGAGCCCCCGATCTGGCTGAGGAGACTCAGGTAGCGCATGTTGGCGACCTGATCCGGCCTGAAGTAGCGCTGCCACAGGTACGACTGTGTAGTGGCGGGCAGGTGGCGGGCGGCGAGCGATCGGCGGGCCGAAGCACGGGTAACCCTCCGGGCTTCGTGGGTGCGCAGGCCTCCGGACGGGGCGTGGTGGTGGAACACCATCACGGACGGGTCATAGACGAGCAGTGCGCCGCTCAGGTGAAGCCGCATTCCCAGATCGTGGTCGGCCCGTGGGCCCCTGTCGTAGGCCGTGTCGAACAAACCGGACCGGATCAGCGCAGCACGCGTGACCATCGAATTGTTCGTGGGGAAGACGTCGCTGATCCGACGGTGAAGAAATCCTGGAGGAGGGGGACCAGCCGTCGCGTCGTCGACGCCGCCACACGAAGCGTCGATACCCGTTCCGAGTCGGCGGAGGTGTTGTTCGACCAGGTCGTCGGGGATCTCGTCGTCGTCGTCGATGAAGAGGAAGGCGTCCCCCGTGGCGTACCGGATCGCCGCGTTGCGAGCGGTCGACTGCCCTGGAGTGTCCTGGCATATGACGGTGATGGGCAATCCGGGTGCTGCTCGGATGAGGTCCTCGCGTCGACGACTGGATGCGGTCTGATCGACGACGATCACCTCGTGCACCGGAACGGTCTGCTCGGCGAGTTGGCCGAGCAACGGAATCAGGAACGGATACCTGTCGACGGTTGGCAGTACGACGGACACACGTCGTTCCGTGTCGCCCTCGGAGGGTCGGGAATTCCTGTACACCAGTGCTCTGGTGGTTCGCGTCGAGAAGATGGCGCGCCCCAGGTCGGCAGCATCACGGAGTCGGACCTGACCTGTCGTCAAGCCTCGCAGCGCCGCCCAAGTTGCCCACTTCTGCCCACGGTGGTGGCACAGTGACCTGATCGAATCGAGCGGCGAGGGCGGCGGATCGACGATGTTCGGTCCCACAGCCAGGTTCGGTACGTTCCGCACGATCGCTCCGGCCTGTATCCAGCGAAGCCCGAGGTCGAGTGATGCGCCCGACAACACGTCCATCGTGGTGTCCGGTGGACCCAGTTGCTCCAAGACAGCATTCCGGACCAGAAGTGCACGAAAGGAGACTCTCCAGGACGACACCTCGACGTCCCTCGCCACCGGTGCGTTGAGCATCCAGGTCGGACTCACATGGTCCAGCAGTTCGGGAGCGGCGCCCAGGCCGAGAGACACGCCGGCGTGCCACACATCTCCAGGACCGTCGAGCAGTCCTCGCAATGTGTCGATGCTGGGAAGAGATAGGCGTTCGTCGAGGAAGAGGGTCGCGGCAGAACCGTCGACGTCGGAGAACGCGTTCGCGACGGCCGATGGAGTTGCGATGACGTTCCACGAACGTCCATGCGGCCAAGACCTGACCGGGGCAGCGCGATCGGAGGTGATCGTGACTAGATCGATCACATTCCCCTCCATCGCGGGCACCGTATCGAAGGTCGCGCAACCGTCGGAAGTGTCCGCCGGCACTCACGGCGGCGAGGTCGGCGCAAGGAGCATGCCGCCGGCCGAGGGCACGACTCGGTCACTTTCGTACCGCGAACACCCCGAAGCCCAGCGGTGAGTCATCAGGCTGATCGAAACGGCCGAAGATCGCGCTGAACATGAGCCCGATCAACTTCATCGGCAAGTAGCGGCGGTTCCATTTGCCAACAGGTCTCTGAAGGAACTGCGCCAGTGTCGAGATCCTGCCACCAAGTCGGGTCATAGTCAGAATCTCGAAGTCCGGTTCAAGGTGTGCCTTGATCACCTGATCCGTGAATCTCCAGTAGTCGACCTCATCGTGGAGCGGATAGAGCAGAGGCACGACGAGGACGAGAGTTCCACCCGGACGAAGCGTCCGAGCCATCTCGGAGAATGCTGCCGGAACGTTTCTAACGTGCTGGAGTACCGAGGCACAGAGGAAGGCGTCCTGAGAACCGTCTTCGAAGTGCATGTCCGTCGCGTCGAGGAATGAAGTGAAGTCTCTAGCGACGTTCGTCACCTCGAACGAGTCCGCATTTGGAAAGAAGCGTCCCAGGTTGTAGTGGAGCTCCCCTCCGATCTCGACCACCCTTCCTCGGCAGTTGGGCCCAACAATATCGAGGAAGCGGTCCTGGTATGCTCGAAAGAAGCTCTCCCTTCTGAACTGACTTGCTGTCACCTCACTGATGAATGGTGGACAAACAAAGTTGGTGTTCACGTGGGGAGTCCCTCCTTGGAGGTTAGAGCTGGACCGGCGGTGCCCGTGAAATCAGCGGCTTCTGAGGGAGTGCCTAGATGCAAGGACGTGGATCCTAGTCGACGGTAGGAAATCGGTCTATCTGCGCTGAAGGGTGCGATCGATGGGATTGCCGCGGAAGTATCCGCAGATGTACGATGGGAGCTGACGAGCTGGCTGTCAGAAGGGGGAGGGGCAGGTGAGAGTTGTGGTTACCGGTGCCGCAGGATTCATCGGATCACACCTCTGCGAGGCACTCCTTGAAGATGGTCATGAAGTCGTTGGCGTGGACTGCTTCACGGACTACTACCCGCGCAGGTTCAAGGAACTCAATCTCCTCAACGCGAGAGATCAGGCGAAGTTCGAGTTCATCGAGGCTGACCTGCGCAGTGATTCGCTTGAGCCGATTCTCAGCGGCTGCGATGCGGTCGTCAATGAGGCTGCCACCCCTGGATTGCTCTTGAGCTGGGATGATTTCGATCGATATCAATCGACCAATCTCACGGCAGTCAAGCGTCTCCTTGACGCGGCGATCGCTGTAGGTATTGGACACTTCGTTCAAGCATCTACTTCTTCAGTCTACGGAGCAGACGCGACGGGTGACGAGGAGAGCCATTGCCTCCCAGTTTCTCCGTACGGGGTGACCAAACTTGCGGCAGAGCACCTTCTGAGAGCTCACAGCGAAACCGCGGACCTACCTCTGACCATTCTTCGATACTTTTCGATCTACGGTCCGCGTCAGAGGCCTGACATGGCGTACAGAATCTTCTGCGAACGTTTGCTGAACAATGAACCGATAGTCGTGTTCGGCGATGGGCTGCAGAGCCGCTCGAACACGTATGTCTCCGATTGCGTCGACGCGACGATCGCGGCACTTCACCGAGAGCCGGATGGATCGGTGTTCAACATCGGCGGAGGTCAAGAGGTCGAACTGCTGCACGCGATCGACATCCTGGCCGGGCATCTCGGCGTCGTCCCGGTGTTGGAGCATCGGCCTGCTCGGCGTGGTGATCAGCGCCGGACATGTGCCGACACGACCCGTGCGAGGAAGGAACTGGGTTGGGAGCCCACCGTGCTGCCGGAGGAAGGCCTCCGAGCGGAGGTTTCCTGGGTGCGGTCGTCCCTGGGCCTCGATTAGGCGTCGCCCAGGTTCAGGCTTCCAGAGACCGGAACCATGCGATGGTCTCGCGAAGACCGGTGTCGAGATCCACTGGTTCCAGGCTCGGCACCAGCGAACGGACCCTTTGCTGGTCGGCCTGGCTGTCGCGAACGTCTCCGGGTCGTGGCTGGACGTGGTCGCGCTCGAGCGGATGACCGAGTATCTCCTCGAGATGGTCGATGAGTTCCAACAGTGAGTACCGCGTCCCGAACGCGAGGTTCACAGGTTGGTTGGAGGACGACCCTTTCGCGAGGACGTCGGAGATCACTGCTGCAACCGAACCGACGAAGGTGAAGTCCCTCGTCTGTCCACCATCACCGTGTACGGACAACGGTTCTCCGGCCAGCGCGGCCGAAACGAACGCGGGGACGACCGCCGCATAGGCGTGACCGGCACGTTGAAGCGGTCCGAAGACGTTGAAGAAGCGGAACGCCACCCCCGAGAAGCCGAACACCTGTTGATAGCTCAGCACGTACGACTCGGTCGCCAACTTGCTGACGGCGTAGGGGCTCACCGGCATGGGCTGAAGGGTCTCGACCTTCGGGAGCACGGGGTTCGCTCCGTAGACCGAGGAGGACGACGCAGCCACGATCCGGTTCACTCCGGCTGCACGCATGGCCTCGAGAACACGAATCGTGCCGGTCGCGTTGTTGTCGTGGGAGGCGATCGGGTCCTCGATGGATTTGGGGACCGATGGTCTCGCCGCGAGGTGGACGACGGCGTCGGTACCGGCGAGGACTTCGGTCAGGTGGTCCTGGTCGAGGATGTCTCCTTCGACGAGGTCTACGCCGCTGAGGTTCGCGACGTTGTCAGCGAACCCGGTCGACAAGTTGTCGTAGGCGACCACGGAGGCGGCGGTGCCGGTGTCGACGAGATGGCGCGCGAGGTTCGCTCCGATGAAGCCGGCACCACCCGTGATCACAATCCTGTCGAGCATCCGGCTCCTACCGTTCCCCAGCCTGCTTGGTCAGGCTCCCGTCGATCACGCTAGGCAGCAGGACCGTGGGGGTTCCACCTGATGGAGAAACCAGCGGTCATCTGGGATTGCCGTTCTCGAGTCGCTTCTGGGGGACGTCGACGGCGCGAACTGCGGCCACCAGGTTCGGCGGCCATGGGGGACCATCGACCGTTTGGTTGTCGAGGCCGGTGAAGGTCGAGTAGCCGACTTCGCGGAGGAACTCGTGAATTGGACCAGCGGTCTCGTTCAGCTCGACCACGACTATCGGGTGGTCGCGTTCGAGCAGCCCACGGGCGCCGTGGAGAACGTCGAGTTCAGGGCCGTCGACATCAATCTTCAGAAAGGAGACCTTGTCGATGGTCGAGAGAAGGGAGTCGATCGACAGGAGTGGGGCTACTCCGGCAGCCCGCGGAAGGACCTCGACCTGGCTGAAGCCGCTGGAACGCAGAGAAGTCGTGAGCGTTGCGGCGATGTCCGGGTCGGCCTCCACGGCTACGACCCGACCTGTCGACCCGACCGTTCGTGCCATCACTCGGGTGATGAAGCCGTAGTTGGAACCAACATCGATCGTCGTGTCGCCCGGCGCGACCTCGGACACGATCAATCTGCAGATGAGGTTCTCAACGCCCTGCGAAGCGGCTCGTTCGAAGATCGTGAAGGGTGCAACGAAAGGGAACGAGAGACCTTCCCACGAGACGTCCCCCCTGACCATGGGTTCTCGCAAGTGGAGAGCTCGTCGGAGCCGAGGCGTGACCAACCTCTGGGCGATACGGACCAGCGGCGCAGGAGCAGCCCTGCGAAGTCGATAGGCAGTAGCCGGAATCTCCATGGACTGATCTTGTCGCCGAAGTCGTCAGTCGACGAAACCGCAAGCCTCCGCGCCATGTCGGGAAATCAACTTCGCCCGAAACTGTGGGCCGAGGAAGATCGCGTCGCCCCAGAGACTCTGGCCGATCGCCGAGGTGGCAAAGCGGTAGACCCCGAACGGGCGGTACCCGTGCGCCGACAACTTCTCCGTCAGTTCGTGCAACAGCACTCCGCCTTCGTAGCCCGGTACCAGGCGCACCTCGGAGATGATGACATCGATCGCGGACCGTTCCAACAATTCCGAGGCTCCGTCCAGCACGAGGGGCTCAGCGCCTTCGACGTCGATCTTCATGACGTCGATGTGGTCGATTCCCTTCTCATTGCAATAGCTGTCGATACGCCGGGTCGCGACCTCGACACCTTCGTAGGAATGACCCTTCGCCGTCAGGTCGAACTCCTTGGCGTGGTCGAGCAACGAATTCGATCCGCCGCCGAACGCTTCGTTGTCCACGTGGAAGGTCGCCACTCCGTCCCGGTCCGAGATGGCCGCTCGCACGCATGTGATCTGCGGGAGTTGACTCAGGTTCTTCGACAAGCGTTCGAAGGTCTCGGGTGTCGGCTCGAAGCAGGTGATCGAAGCTTCGGGCCACCGCTTGTGGAAGCTGTGGGCGACGTATCCGATGTTCGCTCCCACGTCGAAGACCGTCTTCGGCTTCGGGACCAACGCGGCTGCATCGCCGAACGCGTCTCTCGTTCCCCAGCGGAGATGTGTGCCGATCCGGTGTCGAACCTTGCGGACCATCCCCTTGCGGAGCAGGTAGCGGTGGAGGAGGTCATCTGGTTTCGCCGTGTTGACTGCCACGACCACATCTTGACAGGGCAGACAGGCGGAGGGGCGTGGCGTGGACGATCGACGAGTTCGTCCCACAGGAGCCATCGGAGTCCCGCGAACGTGACGAGGGGACGTCGAGACGATGCGACCTCAGCCGGACGCGGAGAGGCGAGTGATGGTTCCCGATTCGGAGAGGACGTAGGCCTCGCCGTCGGCGTCGGTGCCGAAGGACATGGGTCGCTCCACCGCGACCTCCAAGTCGGTTGCCGTCGCGTCGCCTCCTTCGTCCAAGCGCACAGCACGGATCCGCCCCACGCAGTAGTCGGTGAACAGGAACGCACCCTCGAGACCGGACAACTCCTTCCCCCGGTAAGGGAAGCCGCCGACGATCGAACACGCGCCGCCGTCGCGGCCGTACTCGAACACCGGCGGAACAGCGTCGTCGGGGCGTCGGCCGTCGCCGTCGAGGTAGGGCGCGGATCCCTCGTAACCGCTCCACCCGAAGTTCGCGCCTTCGATCTCGTTCGCTGCGACGTGGTCGACCTCCTCGGTCGTGTTCTGACCGACGTCACCGATCCAGAGGCTCCCGTCGGAGTCGAACGCGAACCGCCACGGGTTCCGCAGGCCCTTCGCAACCTGCTGCACCTTCCCGGTCGAGAGATCAATGGCGAGCAACTTCCCGAGGGGCGTCAAGTCGTCCTGTGCACGGTTCTCGGGGTCGTCGCCGGCCCCACCGTCACCCATGCCGAGCCAGAGCCGTCCGTCGGGTCCCAACACGATGTTGCCGCCGTTGTGGTTCGGGAAAGGTTGCTCGACCTCGAACACCGTCCGCCGTGACCCCTCGTCGACCGCATCGCCGTCGGTCCGGTAGGCCTCGACGTTCGAGTTCCCGTCGAGGCCGGTGAAGCTGACGAACAAGGTGTCGCCGGACTCGTCGAACGCCATCCCGAGCAGACCCTGCTCGCCCTGGGCTTCGGTCCGATCGGAGATGTCGAGAACAGGATCACCGACGGCCTTCAGACTGCCGTCGGCGGCCTTCCGTAGGCGACGAACCGTCCCTGTCCGCTCGGCCAACCACAGGGCATCGTCACCGGGTCGGGGGGTGAGCACGATCGGTTGGTCGAACCGGCCGACCACTGTGCCGACCACCTTGACCGGTGCAGCGTTGTCGGTTCGAGGTGCAGTAGGAGGGCCACCCGCGCGGGGCGTGGACGCCGCGCCGGAACCGTCGCTCCCGCATGCGACCCCGAACAGCACGAGGAACACAGCGAGGACACCGAAGGCGCGGTTCCATGTGTGAACCGTGGAGCCTGCAAGGCTGTCCCGGCGTGGCCGGGCGATGTGACTCGCGCCCGTCGAGGCAGAGCAACGTTGCCGGCGGGCTTGCGAATCGACCGCATCAACCGCCACGCTTCGTGTGGGAGGAGGGGAACAGTGGGGGGAACTGGGGTTCACGGTACGGAAGCTAGGTCCGCAGGCCGTGGAGCGTTCCGCAACGACGTTCAGGGCCTGCGCGCCTTGGCGGTCCTCATCGTCGTCGCCTACCACGCGAATCTCGGTTTCCCGGGCGGCTTCGTAGGGGTCGACGTCTTCTTCGTGATCTCGGGATTCGTGATCACGGCGAAGCTCCTTCGGGAATCTCGACGAGACGGCCGGATCCTCTTCGGCGAGTTCTACCTGCAACGCGCCCGGCGTCTCCTACCTGCGTTGGCGGTGATGCTCGCTGCCGTTGCCGTCTGTGCCGTCGTCTTCGGACCGATCGGAAGCGTGCACGAGACACTCTCGTTGGGGCGGTTCGCGAGCTTGTTCTCCGCGAACATCGGACTCCTGGGCGAAGGCGACACGAAGGCGTACTTCGCGGTGGGCGCGGATCGGAACGCGTTGCTGCACACCTGGTCCCTTGGCGTCGAGGAGCAGTTCTACCTGGGGTTTCCGCTCCTGATCGCGTTGCTCGTGGTCCGGAGACGGCGCCGCCGGACCCAACAGGGCGACCTCTGGTCGTTCCTGGTGCTCGGCGCTCTCACGTTGCTCTCCTTCGCAGTGGCTGCGGCTCTGGTCATCCGGCCGTCCGAACGACTCGGGAGCCAGTTCGCCTTCTACGCGATCCCGACCCGAGCATGGGAGTTCCTCGTGGGGGCGTTGCTCGCGATGGTCGTCGATCGGCCTTCACGATGGTCTCGACGGACGGCCAACATGACGGCAGTCGTGGGGATGCTGCTGCTGGTCTACGCGACCTTCGCCCTCTCGGGCGGAACTCCCTTCCCTGGCATCGCCGCGTTGCCACCGGTTCTCGGCACCGCGCTCCTGATCGCAGCGGGATCCGGCGGTCCCACCCTGTTCAGCCCGGTCCTGGAACATCGGCTCGCTCGATGGATCGGAGACCGGTCCTACTCCTGGTACATCTGGCACTGGCCGATGATCGTCTTCTCTCGTGCGACGTTCCCCGACGCCGGTTGGACGGTACCGGCGGCGGCCGTGCTGTCGTTGGCGGTGTCCGCAGCCTCCTACCGCTACATCGAGGAGCGGTTCCGCCACCGTCCGGTGAGCAGCGATGCTGCGCCCGCCCCGACACTGACGTCCCACTCGGCCGACCGGGGCCTCGTGCGCCTTCGACTTCCGGTCGTGTGCGTGGTTTTCCCGTTGCTGTTGATCACGACGGTCTCACACGTTCAACCATCGCTCACCAAACTTGACTGGCTCGGCAACACCGACGTCATCTACCGCGCTCACCTCGACACCGAACTGGGATGCAAAGGCATCCCCTACGGAGCCCCGACTCCGTGTCGATGGGAAGGCGGGGACAAGGGGGTGGCCGTCCTGTTCGGCGACTCCTTCGCCGGGCATGTGAGCGAACCGTTCGTACACGCCGCTACCGCCGCTGGATACGACGCCGTCGTGGTCACGATGGCCGGGTGCACCCCGATGGATGTCGAGGACCACGGCAAGTCGCCGGACTTCCACCGAAGCTGCCGCGAATTCGTCGAGAAGTCGATCGAGGCTATCGTCGCCGACCCGCCCGCTCAGATCGTCATCGGAACCGATCTCCAGACGTTCGTGTCCGAACCGGACCGTTGGGTCAGGCGGTCATCGTCGGAGCCGTGGGCACGTGACGAAGCGGAACGTTCGGCTGTCGTCACATCAGCTTTCGAGCAGTTCGTCGTCGACGTCGAACGTGCCGGCGCCGCTCTCACGTTGCTCCAGCCGCCGCCGCGCCTGGCCGGAGAGTGGCAACTGGGCGACTGTGCGCCGATATCGGTCGGGCTTGCCCCCGGTTCATGCGCTCACAGCGAGGCACGGTCGGAGGCCGAACGAGGCCGCTCGGATGCGGTCGAAGCCATCGACAACGCCGCTCGGGTTACCGACTCGTTCGTGAGCGACCCCGCCGACGTGATCTGCAGCCGGGATGAGTGCGCTGCGTGGCGGGCGGATCGATGGTGGTATCGGGACGTGGGGCACCTGACCGTGCCGGGAGCGGAGGCGCTCACTCCGATGTTCGAGCGTCTGATCGCACGCGGGTCGGCAGCAGCGGGCAAGGCACCCTGACCCACGGGTTGGATTCGCGGCCTCCCGGGCGGGGCCGTCCTGGCTCCTTCGGGCGTGTCGTGCGCAACTAGAGTCAGTCGTTCGTGGAACTGACACCTACGGCCCTCATGGCCCACGCTCGCACCGAGGGCGGACGGCGCGCCATCCGGTACTCGGCGACGTCGGTCATCTGCGTCGGCGTCACCCAGGTGCTGCTCCTGGTGTTCCTCCTCGGTTTCGAGTGGAAGGGCACCCGGTCCAACCTGGCCGCCACGATGATCACGTCCGTCCCGGCGTTCGCCCTCAACAAGTACTGGGTCTGGGGCAAGCGGGGACGGGCCCACATGCGCCGCGAGGTCATCCCGTTCTGGGCGTTCACCGTCGCCGGCTGGACGCTGTCGACGTTCATGGTCGCCCTCGTCCAGCACGTCGGTGAACCCCAGTCGGCCACCCGGACCATCGCCGTCATGGGCGCGAACATCGCCGGTTTCGGTCTGCTGTGGGTCCTGAAGTACCTGTTCCTCGACAAGATCATGTTCGGCCCCGAACACCACACCCCCTACGACGAGGACATCGAACGCGAAGAGGCCGGCCTGCCGCCGCTTCTCGACGAGGTCTGAGACTTCCCTCGTGACCGACGCGCCTCCGACACTCCACGGACACGAACTCTCCCCGGCGGTGCGGGCCGCTGCGGTGGCCGCCCGAGGGTTCATGCCGACCGACGAAGGCGACGCCCTCTGGGTGGCCGCCGTCGAAGCAGCGACAGCGGTGGACGGCCCGTTCCTGGAGATCGGGTCCTACTGCGGCAAGTCCTCGATCTGGCTCGGTGCGGCGGCCCATGCCACTGACCGAGTCCTGTTCGCCCTCGACCATCACCGTGGTTCCGAGGAGAACCAGGCCGGTTGGGAACACCACGAACCCGATCTCGTCGACTCGGAGATCGGCCGCATGGACACCCTTCCGCGCTTCCGTCGGACCCTGTTCGATGCCGGCCTCGAACCCTCGGTGGTTGCCGTGGTCGGTGATTCGCCGACGGTCGGCCGGTACTGGACGACGCCGCTCGCGTTCCTGTTCATCGACGGCGGTCACGGCACCGAACCAGCCCACCGGGACTACGAGACCTGGACGCCCCACGTCGTCGCCGGCGGCACGCTGTGCATCCACGACGT
>JAGQSN010000096.1 GCA_020439555.1 Acidimicrobiales bacterium
AGAGCGACCAGCCGAACGCGGCGAGCGTGCCGACCGAGATCAGCGTGTCCATCGTGGCTGCGCCGTGACGGAGGTTGATGAGCGTGGCCCGGTGGATCGGCCACGCCGCCCAGAACACGACCGGAGTCACCATCGTCAACGCGATCCACTGCCAGTGGTCGAACTGGAGTGCCGGGATCATCGATACGACCATCACCGGTAGCGCCAGGGAGGCGGCGACGATGAACCTGTGGCGGAGGTCCCCCTCGTCGCCTCCGTGGTCGTGCGCGTCGTGGCCGCCCTGCTCATGGCCACCCACGTGCCCATCGGGTTGTGAGGGGTGCGCGTGCATCTCACGGACCGGCTCGGGTTTGACGCCGTAGCCGAGGGACTCGACGACGGACACGAGTTGCTTACGGTCCACGTCCAGCGGTGCCTCGACGTGTGCCCCTTCCGTCGCGTAGTTGACCGAGGCGACCACCCCGTCGAGCTTGTTCAGCTTCCGTTCGATCCGCGCCGCGCAGGATGCGCAGGTCATCCCTTCGATCGCGAGGTCGACGGTGTGGGAATCCTGGGTCTCGGCGGTGGTGCTCATCACCCCTCCCCGACAATGGGTGGGTCGGCGAGGTCGAAGCCGGCTTCGTCGACAGCGGCGCGGACGTCGTCGAGGGACACTGCCTCGGCGCTGGTGACCGAGACGGTCCCGGCGGAGAGGTCGACCTGCACCTGTTCCACACCGGCGAGCTTGCCGACCTCGGCTGTCACGGAGTCCACGCAGTGCTGGCAGGACATCCCGGTTACGGCGTAGTTGGTGGTGACGGTCATGGTTGTTCCTCCTCTTCGGACCTGCTCCGACTATATACCCCCCTGGGGTATTTGCAACCCGTCGACCGCGACCTCGCTGTGTAGGGTTCGAACACGGCGATGGGGCTCGCCGAAACCGCCATCCGGCTGACGGTCCCTACCTCTCGACTCCATGGCCGGAGGTACAGGAAGTTGTCCCCAAGACCGAAGACGCCCAGCGGCGAACAGGCACGCCGCCAGTTCCGGTTGTGCGGACTCGCCGCGGTCTCAGGCGTGATCGTCGGTGCCGCCAGCTGGGCCTTCCTGGAGAGCCTCAACTGGGCGACCCGCACCCGGCTCTCCCACGACGCCATCCTCTGGTTCCTGCCGCTGGCAGGTCTCGCCGTCGGGCTCGCCTACCACCACGTGGGCGGACGCAGCAGCGAGGGCACGGGCCTGCTCCTGAAGGAGATCCACGAACCCACCGCCTGGGTCCCGAGGCGTCTCGCTCCGCTGGTGGCGGTCGCGTCGGTCGTATCCCATCTCTTCGGAGCCTCGGTCGGCCGGGAGGGGGCGGCCCTACAGATCTCAGGCTCGTTGTCCGATCTCGTGAACCGGACCTTCCGCGCGGACCGCGAGGACCGCAGGGTCCTGCTCATCGCGGCCCTCGGCGGCGGCTTCGGTGCCGTGTTCATCGCCCCGTGGGCCGGTTTCGTGTTCGGCCTCGAGGTCCAGTGGGTGCGAAGGATCCGGCTTCGTGGAGTCATCCGATGGTGCCTTGATCGCATCCGTCGCAGAGGTGAGTCAGCCCCCTCCGCCGAGGACCGGGATGATGTCGACACCCGGCCCGTCCCCGGCGACGACCTGGCAGAGCCGGGAATGGGTCGGGTGGGGCGAGACGCACCGAACTCCCGCCTGCTCGCTGCGGTCCTGCCCACGCTGATCGCATCCGGCGTCGGAGCCACTGTCGTGCAACTGCTCGGCTTCGACGAGCATCCCCCGGTACCGGACGTCGGTCCGATCGGCCCCGGCTTCATCGCCCGGGCCCTGTTCGTCGGGATCGCGGCGGGTATCACCGCCTACCTGTTCGTAGGCCTCACCGAAGGGATCCGCCACCGCATGGCGCGCCACGTGGACCTGCCTGCGTTGCGGCCGGTGATCGGCGGCGTGATCACCCTCCTCCTGATGGCCGTGGTCGGACGGCAGTACCTCGGACTGTCGCTCCCCCTGATCGGAGACGCCCTGACCGGCCAGGTCACCTCGCTCGCCGATCCTGGCTGGAAGCTCCTGTTCACCGCGCTGTGTCTCGGGACCGGCTTCGTCGGCGGTGAGGTGACCCCGATGTTCGTCATGGGTGCGACCGTCGGCGGGGCTGTCGGCTCCATGGTGGGGCTCGACCCCGCAGCCGGTGCCGCCGTCGGGTACGCGGCCGTGTTCGCAGGGGCGGCGAACGCACCGATCGCCTGCACCGTCATGGCGGTCGAGGTGTTCGGCCCGCACCTGCTCCTGCCGGCGGCCGCGGCGTGCGTCGCCTCGTTCTTCGCGTCGGGACGGTGGGGTGTGTACCACCACCGCCCTGAACCCGGACCCTCGGACGCTACCGTCGGGCCGGCTTGACCGACGAGGAGTGAACCGTGCCGGTATTCCGCACCGACAGCGTCATCGGACGAGGTGTCCGCAAGATGGCAACGAGCAAGGGGTTCCGCAAGGTCGGCCCGAAGGTCGTTCCGCCGATGGACCGAGCTCTGAGCCGCCTGAGCGGAGGCCGCCTCATGATCAGCAAGTTCCTCGTGCCGAGCCTCGTGTTGACGACCACCGGGCAGAAGTCCGGTCTGCCCAGGGAGTCACCTTTGGCGTGCGTGCCGGCCGACGGTGGTTGGTACGTGGTGGGTTCGAACTTCGGTCAGGTGAAGCACCCGGCCTGGACCGGCAACCTGATCGCGCACCCGGTGGCGACGGTCTCCTTCGGGGGCGGACACCACGAGGTGACAGCCCGCCTCCTTTCACCGGAAGAGAAGGCCGAAACGTGGCCGAGGCTCGTCGCAGCGTGGCCCGCGTACGACGACTACGTCGAGTCGAGCGGCCGCGATCTGAGGGTCTTCCACCTGACCCCCTCGGAGTGATCGAGGCTCAGAGCCAGCCCCGTTTGCGCAACTGGAAGAACAGCAACAGGCATCCGGTCACCATCACCGCGAGCACGACCAGGTAGCTGTAACGCCAACCGAGTTCCGGCATGTGTTCGAAGTTCATGCCGTAGATGCCGCCGATCGCCGTCGGGACCACGGCGATGGCCGCCCAGGCGGAGATCTTGCGCATGTCCTCGTTCTGGCGCAGCGCGATGTCGGCCTGACGGACGCTCGCCCGAGCCAGGTCCGCCTGGAGCATGTCCGACAGCATGCGGTCACAGGCCTCCAGCGCCTCCGCTGCCCGGAGGTGGTGGTCGAACACGTCACGGAAGAAGTGACGGGACGTCCCGTCGGACATGCCCTCGACGTCTCCCTCGGCCAGGCGGCGCAACGGCCCACCCAGGGGGACCACGGCTCGTCGGATCTGTGCCGCGTCGCGCTTGAGCTGGTAGATCGCCGGGGCGTGGTCGAGCCCGTCGCCGCCGAACACCAGTGATTCCAGGTCGTCGCTGTCGGTGCTGAGCGTCTCGACGACGACCTCGTACTCGTCGACCACGGCGTCGAGCACCTCGTAGAGGATCGACTCCGGCCAGGCTGGCATCGCCTCCTCCACGCTGTCGACCCGACGCCTCACCCGACCGAGCAGGTCCGTCGGACCGTGACGGACGGTGACGACGAAACCCGGGCCGATGAACAGCGCGATCTCACTCACCGCCAGCTCGCTGTAGGCGACATAGCTGACAGGCTTGACGACCGCGAACACGACGTCCCCGTAGACCTCGAGCTTCGGCCGCTGGTGAGCCTTGACCGCGTCCTCGACGGCGAGCGCCGGCAACTGGAACTCCTCTGCCACGGCGGCCAGGTCGGAGTGATCGGGCTCGCGCACCCCGATCCAGACGAAACCTCCACCCGCACGAGCGAGGTCGCCGGCCTCCTCCAAGGGGACCGTCCCGGGCCGACGTCCGTCCGGCCCGTAGAAGGCGCAGTCGACGATCGAAGGCGATCCCATCGTCCCGTGGAGCGACTTCTCGCCCCCGTTCACAGCAGCGCCGTGTCCGTCCACCGCCCAAGGTGTACCACTCGCCGACCTTTCGACTCGCTGCGCTCGCTCAAGGATCGGAGGATGCGCTCGCTCAAGGATCGGAGGATGCGCTCGCTCAAGGATCGGAGGATGCGCTCGCTCAAGGATCGGACGATGCGCTCGCTCGGGGATCGGTGGTGATCGTCAGGCGGCCTTCGATCCTGCGGACCTCCATCGCGAAGGCGAAACGGTCGACGTCGGCTGCGAAATCAACGTCACGAGGGTCCATGTTCCCCTCGCCCGCTTCGAGTGTACGGAAGGCTTCCGGGCTGGCCCGCACGGCCTCCGATGCGGCGACGGGGTCCGGCGACTCGGCAGTGCGGACTGCCTCGATGTGCTCCGCCGTCGCCCGGTCGTCCTCGGCCGCCCAGTCCGGCAGCCAACCGGTGAGCACGTAGGCGGGGGCGCCCAAACCGCAATCAGTGACGGCCGCCGCCGTCGCGGACGCTGTCGCCAGGCCGGCCACGAACAAGCGGTCCGCGTCGACTGCTGCCATCACACCCTGGGTACCCGAAGATGTCCGCAGAACCAGCACCCGGCCGGCCACGTCGGCCCGGCTGACGATGAACGGCGAGTTCGGCAGGTCGAAGGCCGGCGGCTTGCGACCACGCTCCTCCCCGACGACGAGCGCACCGGGAATCGACCTTCCCAACTCGACGGCTTCCTCCAACCCACCGACCAGGTGGATGGTCCGGGCACCGGCACCGAGCGCGTACGCAGCCGTGGAGAAGGCACGGAGTACGTCGATCACGACCACCACGCCGTCCACCCCGTCGAGTTGGAAGCGGTTCAGGTACAGCGGTTCCTCCCGCCGACGTGACGCGGTCACCAGGTGACCTCGTCACAACCTCTGTGGTCGTCCGGTTCCACCTGAAGGGTCGCGTGGCCGATCCCGTAGTTCGCCTGAAGGAGCTCGCGGGCCTGGTCGAGCACGCGGTGCTGGTCGACGTCCCGGCCGACCATCAGGTGCACAGTGGCGACATCCATCTCCGATGTGAGCGTCCACACGTGGAGGTCGTGGACGTCGCTCACTCCTTCGAGGGACGCGAGTTCCTCGGACATGGCGTCCAGGTCGACGTGGGCGGGAGCCGCCTGCACGAGGATCCGCAGCGCCTGCCCGGCGAGCTTCCAGGTGCGGGGCAGGATGAACAGGCCGATGCCGACACCGACTGCCGGGTCGATCCAGGTCTGGCCCGTCAGTCCGATCAGCACGGCACCGATGATCACTCCGATCGAACCCACGAGATCGGCGACGACCTCCAGGTACGCGCCCTTCACGTTCAGGGATTCTTCGGCTGCGCTCCGCAGGAGCAGGAAGGCGACGACGTTGGCGGCGAGGCCGGCCACTGCGACCACGAGCATCGGTCCGCTCGCCACCTCGACGGGATCACCGATGCGGCCGATCGCCTCGTAGATCACCCAGCCGGCAACAGCGAACAGCAGCACCGCGTTGGCCAGGGCGGCGAGGATCTCCAGCCGGTAGAGCCCGTATGTGCGGTGCAACCTGGCGCTGCCCCGCGACGCCAGTTGGATCGCAGCCAGGGACATGCCGATGCCGCCCACGTCGGTCAGCATGTGACCGGCGTCGGACAGCAGGGCCAGCG
>JAGQSN010000097.1 GCA_020439555.1 Acidimicrobiales bacterium
CACGGACCTCAACCTGGCCGCGACGGCAGCCGTGAACGCGGTGAACACGATCATGTGGAAGGTCAGCGCGCTCAGGTCGAACAACGGAGCGATGAGGACGCCGGCGAGACCGGCCAGAGCCGCCGTCGAGGCCCAGACGATCCGTGAGGACCGGTCGGTGTCGATCCCGCGGAGGCGGGCGAGAACGGGTCGATCCACACCGGCACGGGTCTCGAGACCGAGCCGGGTTCGTCGCAAGAGGTACCAGAGTCCCAGCGCGGCAAGGGCCGCGACGACGAGGACGGCAACCTGGTTCGAGTCGACCGAGACGCCCCGGGTGATGACGTAGCGGTGGGCAGGAACCGGACCGAGACCCGGGGGACTGAGCCCCGACTCACCCGCGGCGTTCGGGAGATCCTGTCCGAAGAGGTGGTTGATCGCCTCCACCAGCAGCAGAGCAGCGGCGGGAAGAGCGATGAGCACTCCGATCGCGCCGACCAGCTTGGCGGCTTCGGAAGCGTCGGCCAGCCGGCGGAAGATCCCCACGTCGAGGGTCCAGCCGACGAGCGGAGCAAGGACACCGACCGCGAGGAGAGCGGCGAGCCAGACCGGCAGCCCGAGTCCACCGTCGGCGGTCGGCGAATGGAGGATGTAGAAGGTGAGCGCGCTGACGAACGCGATCGCGCCGTGCCCGAGGTTGAAGATCCCCGAGGACTGGTAGGTGAGAACGAGGCCCGACGCCATGATCGCGTAGAGCCCGCCCGACACCGCCCCGGCCAGGGCGAGGCTCAGGAGTTCGGTCACAGGACCACTCCCCGGAGTCGGCGGCCGGGACGGTGGGGGATCAGGAACACGGGATCAGGCGACGGGCAGAAGGGTCAGTTGACGTCGATGTTCTCGCCGCAGGTGAGCGGCACGACCGGCACGAACTCCTTGCCCTTCACCTCGGTGATGGCCGAGCACGGCACCGAGAGTTCGTGGTTCGCCGGCCAAGTCGACTTCCCGACCACGTCGGGCACCTCGTAGGTGAACCCGTCGTTGAGGGTCTGCAGGAGTTTTTCGACGGTCAGGTCCTTGCCGGTCTTCTCCAGCGCCGAGATGAAGAAATCGGTCGTCCAGTAGCCGGCCGAGATCGCCAGGTTCAACTGGGCGTCCGGCTTCACGGCCCGTACCGCCTTCAGCATCGCCGCGTTCGCAGGGACCTCCGGGTCCATCGAGAACTGGGTGTTGACGAAGACACCGTCGTAGCCGGGGGCACCGAGCAGCAGGGGGCTGTAGGAGGGAGTGAAGATCTTCCCCTTGAAGCCGGCACCCTGGAGTCCGGCGGCGAGCTTCGTACCGCTGAGGGTGGCAAGCAGGTACACGATGTCCGGCGGGTTGCCGTCGTCGGCCTTCATCACCTTGGACACGAACGGGCTCTCGTCGCCGAGGATGTCCGGCGGAGCCGGGATCGAGGTGTCCTGCAGGACGACGTCGAACCCCTTGTCCTTCACCGAAGCTGCCAGCAGTTCGACGCCGCCCTTCGACGAGTCGTTGTCCTCACCGAGGAACGCGATGGTCTGATCAGTGGTGCCGAGCAACTTCTCGAGTCCGGTTCCGAGAGCATTGGAGCCCCGCTTGAGCGAAGGGTCCGTGACGCAGCCCGTGAACCCGAACGCGATCGTGTTGTCACAGAACGCCGGATGGGTACCCCAACCGAAGGTCGGGATGCCCTTGTCTACGATGAAGTCACCACCGCCGAAGCCGCCGGACATGACCGGCAGCAGCGCGAACACCTTCTCCTGCTCGACGAGGCGCTGGACGTTCTGGAGGCTTCGCGTGGCCTCGTTGTTGTCGTTGGCGATGTCGACGACCTCGATCTTGCGGCCGTGCACGCCACCGGCGTCGTTCAGTTCCTTCAGGCGGGCTTCGACGCCGACTCGGGCGTCGCCGTAGTACAGGTCGTAGACCGTTCCGCCGACGAGGATCGTGTCGTCGGTGACGCCCCGCGTGGTGCGGGTCTTCGGCTCCTCGCCCGCGGGTGTGGTCGTGGCTGAGCCCCCGTCGGCGGTGTCGTCCTTGACGCTCTCCGAACAGGCGGCGAGCAGCAGGGCGACGACCGCCAGGGCGGCGAGTCGGCTTCGGGTGGTTCGCAACGGATTCCTCCGGTGTTCAGGGTTGGTTTCGGATCTCGGACTCGGTCGGGTGTGGGAAATGTCAGGACGTGGACGCCGCCCCCAGGTACGCCTCCCGCACAGCCGGGTCGTCCCGGATCTCGTCCGGAGACCCCTCGGCGAGGACCCGGCCGAGGTGCAGGACCACGACCCGGTCGCAGTTGGCGAGGACGAAACCGACGTCGTGCTCGACGAGCAGCACCGCGGTCCCGAACTCGTCTCGTGTCGATCTCACGAGTGAGGCGAACCGTTCGGCCTCCCGGGCGTCGAGTCCCGAGGCCGGTTCGTCGAGGAGCAACACCGAGGGCTCGTCGACGAGCGCACGGCCGAGTTCGACGAGGCGCGACGTACCGATGGGCAGACCCGAGGCCGGCATGTCGGCGATGGAGGACAGGCCACAGCGTTCGAGAACGGCCGAGGCTCGTTGCCGACGGTCGAACTCCCGACGCCGCCGCGTCGGCGAGGCGATCAGATCCGCCAGTACGCCGCCTCCACCGCCGCGCCACTCTGTCGCCGCCAGGAGGTTGTCCTCGACGCTCAACCACCCGAACACCTGGACCCGTTGGAACGTTCGACGAAGGCCGGCACGTGCTCGCCGCTGCGGAGAAGCACGGGTCACGTCGCGACCGTGCAGTTGCACGCGTCCCTCATCCGGGACGCGCACACCCGAGATCACGTCGAACAGCGTCGTCTTGCCGGCGCCGTTGGCTCCGATCAACCCGCAGATCTCGCCCGAGCGCACGGTCAACGAGACACCGTCCAGGGCCGAGATGCCGCCGAAGCGCACGCTCAGGGCGCTCACGACGAGCGCATCGGTTTCCCCTTCTCGAACCACCCGGTCCCCTCGATCGGTGCTGCGGTTCGGGGCGAACCTAGTGGAACGCGTTCTCGTCTGCGGAAGATGCATTCGGGACGGACTCCTCGCGTCTCTCCGACTCCCCTGCCGGCACCCGGTTGGTGATGCCGTAGGGTCGCCCGTGCCGACCGACTCGACACGAAGGACTGCCGATGAGCGATGGAACACGGTTCGACGGGCGAACAGCGATCGTCACTGGCGCCGCGTCGGGGATGGGAAGGGCGACGGCCATCCGTCTGGCGGCCGACGGTGCCGCCGTCGGTTGCCTGGACCTGGCGGCCGACGCCGCGGCCGAGACGGTCGAAACGATCAGGGCCGCGGGTGGGCGTGCCACTGCAGCGGCGGTCGACGTCTCCGACCGCGACAGCGTCCGGACAGCGGTCGCAGCCGTGGAGGCCGACCTGGGCCCGACCCGTGTGCTCGCGAACGTCGCCGGGATCCTCAAGTTCGCCAACTCGCACGAGGTCAGCGTCGAGGACTGGGACCGGGTCGTCGACGTCAACCTCAAGGGCACGTTCCTGATGTGCCAGGCGGTCATCCCGTCGATGCTGGAACACGGTGGGTCCGTCGTGAACGTGGCCTCCACCGCCGGCGTGTTCGGCCAGGCCTACGTGGCGGCATACGCCGCTTCCAAGGGCGGAGTCGCGATGCTCACCCGCGCTCTCGCCTGGGAGTACGTGAAGCGAGGCATCAGGTTCAACGCGATCGCACCGGGAGGCGTCGCCACCCCGATGACCGGTCACGTCGACTTCCCCGAGGACACGGACTTCTCGCTCATCCAGAAGTCGATCGCGGCCGACGGCCAGATGATCGACCCGAACGAACCGGCCGCGTTGATCGCGTTTCTCGCCTCCGACGAGGCGGCGAGCATCAACGGCACGATCATCCCGATCGACCGGGCCACCACGACCTGAGTGCGCCGCCCCGGCCGGTGACGGGCAAACATGGCCGGATGAGCGAACCCGCGAAGCAGTCGATAGTCACCCTGGACCTCGAGGGAGTTCTGGTCCCGGAGATCTGGATCGCGGTCGCGGAGACGACCGGGATCGAAGCGCTCCGCCGGACCACGCGTGACGAACCCGACTACGACGTGCTGATGCGCTACCGGCTCGACCTCCTGGCCGAGCACGGCCTCACGATGTCGAAGATCGCCGAGGTGATCGGGACGCTGTCGCCCTTGCCCGGGGCCTCCGACTTCCTGACGGAACTTCGTTCGCGTACCCAGGTGGTGATCCTGTCGGACACCTTCGAGGAGTTCGCCCGACCGTTGATGGCGCAGCTCGGCTGGCCCACGATCATGTGCCACCGGCTGATCGTGGAGAACGACCGCATCACCGACTACCGACTTCGCATGCCCGACCCGAAGCGATCCGCCGTGCACGCACTGCAGTCTCTCGAGTACCGGGTGATCGCAGCCGGTGACTCCTACAACGACACCACGATGCTGCTGGCGGCGGACGCAGGGTTCCTCTTCCACGCACCCGACAACGTGAAGGCCGAGTTCCCGCAGCTCCCCGCCATCGACACCTACGACGAGCTGTTCGAAGCGGTGGAGGCCGAGCTCAGCTGAATCGCCGCCCGGCCGCGCTCCGGCTCACGGTGCGCGGACGTTCCGGGACCTCGGGCGTCGGCCGACACGCAGGGGTACGGTCCGACCTCATGGACTTCGCGTACTCCCCCAAGGCCGAAGCACTCCGGACAGAGCTGCTCGACTACATGGACTCCCACATCTACCCGGCCGAGCCCCTGTACCACGAGCAGATCGATGCCTCGGGCGACCCGCACCACGTCCCGGAGGTGTTCACGCCGCTGAAGGAGGAGGCCCGCCGGCGAGGACTGTGGAACCTGTTCCTCCCCCACAAGACCAAGTGGACCGACGGGCTCAGCAACGCCGACTACGCACCGCTGGCGGAGATCACCGGCCGCAGCGCTCATCTCGCCCCGCAGGCGCTCAACTGCTCCGCACCCGACACGGGGAACATGGAGGTCCTGACGCTCTTCGGCACCCCTGAACAACAGGAACAGTGGTTGTACCCGCTGCTCGAAGGTGAGATCCGCTCCGCCTTCGCCATGACGGAACCGGCGGTCGCATCGAGCGACGCCACCAACATCGAGTGCCGCATCGAACGCGACGGCGACGAGTACGTCATCAACGGACGCAAGTGGTGGATCTCGGGTGCAGCGGACCCCCGCTGTGCGATCTACATCCTCATGGGCAAGACCGACCCTTCCGCCCCCCGGCATCGTCAGCAGTCGATGATCCTCGTCCCGAGCGACACACCTGGCGTCGAGGTGATCCGATCTCTGCCGGTCTTCGGCTACATGGATCAGGAAGGCCACTGCGAGATCCAGTTCACCGACGTCCGCGTCCCGGCGTCGAACCTGATCGGCGAGGAGGGCGGCGGATTCGCGATCGCCCAGGCTCGTCTCGGTCCGGGCCGAATCCATCACTGCATGCGTTGCATCGGCGCCGCCGAACGCGCACTCGAGCTCATGTGCCGCCGGGTCACGAACCGGGTCGCCTTCGGGCGCCCCCTCGCCGAGCAGGGTGTCATCCGCGAGTGGATCGCCGAGAGCCGCATGGAGATCGAGCAGGCCCGGCTGCTCACCCTGAAGGCTGCGTGGCTGATGGACACCGTCGGCAACAAGGGTGCGGCGGTGGAGATCTCGGCGATCAAGGTCGTGGTCCCGAACATGGCGCTACGAGTGATCGACCGGGCGATCCAGGCGCACGGCGGAGGCGGCGTCAGCGACGACTTCCCTCTCGCCGCGATGTACGCGGGCATTCGCACCCTGCGCCTAGCGGACGGCCCCGACGAGGTCCACCGTCGCCAACTCGCCAAGCGCGAACTGGCTCAGTACGCCTGACAGCAACGGTTCTGACCGTCCGGCTCGCCCTGTCGCCGGGCGCATCGAGACCCGGCCGTTAGCGCGATACTGGGTCGTGGCCGGAGACGAGTGGGCATTGGGGATCGACGTCGGGACGTCCCGCTCCGCGGGCGCGATGGCGAACGGGTCCGTCTCCCCCCTCGAGGTCGAGGGCAACCGCTGGATGCCGTCGATGGTCCTGCTCGACCAGTCCGGCACGCTCGTCGTCGGTTCCGCAGCCGACTACCAGGCCGGGGTGTACCCCGATCGCGTCGAACGGACACCGAAGCGTTACCTGGGCGGCGCGGCCCCGCTACTCCTCGGCGACGCCGCGGTCGAAGTGGAGGACGCGATCGCGAAGCTCATCGGGGTGTTCATCGCCGAGGGGCAGCTCCGTCACGACGGTCGACCACCGGAAGCCGCGGTGCTCACCCACCCGGTCCGTTGGGGGGACGACCGCAAGGAAGCCCTGATCGACTCGGCACGCCGGGCCGGCCTCGCCAGCCCGCGCCTCATCGAGGAGCCGGTGGCCGCGGCGGTCCACTACGTGGGTGACCGCGTGGCGGTCGGCGAGTACGTCGCCGTCTACGACCTGGGTGGAGGGACGTTCGACACCGCGGTGTTGTGCCGTACGGCCGACGCGTTCGAATCGGTCGGTGCGCCAGGTGGCGATGAGTTCATAGGGGGCGAGCACTTCGACCACCTCGTCTACGAACACCTGGGTCAGTGCCTCGCCGACATCGACGCCGACCTGTGGGAACAGATCCAGTACGGCGACGACCGGAAGTGGACCCGCGCCGCGGCGGACCTTCTCACCCAGGCGAGAAGAGCGAAGGAAGCCGTCTCGTCCTACCCGTCGACCCAGGCGCTCCTGCCGCTGGTGGACCGCGACATCGTCGTGACCCGTGGCCAGGTCGAGGACATGATCAGGCCGCTGATCGAGCAGACGGTCGACGAGATGTCGACGACGATCGAATCCGCCTCGCTCACGCCGGACGACCTGTCGGCCATCTATCTCGTCGGCGGTTCGTCACGGATTCCTCTCGTGACCGAGTTGATGACGGCCCGGTTCGGCGACCGGATCGCCACACGTGACGAGCCCAAGAGCGTCGTCGCACTCGGAGCCGCCACCGTCGCCCGGAACCCCGCCCACCGCAACGGATCTTCCACGGCCACGCTTCCTCCACCACCCGGTTCGGCTCCCTCTGTTGCCACCGGAGCCCGGACCGGCGTGCCCGCGCCACCTCCCTCCGGCGTACCGCTTCCGCCGCCTCCTCACCCGTCACGCCTCGTACGAGCGTGGGGCCTGGACCTGCGTGCGAAGGTCCACGGCATCGCGGTGGTCGGAGCCGACGTCTACGTCACCCTCGCGGATGGCACCCTGCATCGTCTCGACGTACAAGGCCGCTGGCAGTGGTCCGCCCCACTCGCGGGCGTCGCCTACGGTCCACCCGTCCCCGGGCCGGGAACGTTGCACGTGGGCCTGTCCACGAATGCGGTGGCGACGCTCGACGCCACCCGAGGACGGGACCGTTGGCGCGCCGTGACCAGGGGGTCGGTGGTGACTGCGCCCGTGCTGGCCGGCGACCTCGTCGTGGCCGCCGACGACGCGCAGATGTTGGCTGCGTTCGCGTGGCGGGACGGGACCCTCCGCTGGCTCCTGCCACTCGGCACCAGCGTGCGCGCTCCGATCACCGCTGGCCGCTCAGCGCTGCTCGTCGCCGGGAACGACGGACGGGTGTTCCGGGTGGAGATCGCCGACGGGACGGCCCGCTGGGCGTTCCCCTGCCCGAACCCGGTCACGGTCCAACCGGTCGTGGTGGGCGACACGGCGATCATCGCCTCGACCGGCGGAGTCGTCTACGGCGTGGACGCAGAGAGCGGGAACGCGCGGTGGGGTGAACGTGTGGGAGGTCCCGTGGACGGGCAGGTCTCGTTCTGGGACCGGTTGATCCTGGTGGCGGACCGGTCCGGATCTCTGTCGGCGCTCGACAGATCCGACGGTTCCCTCGTCTGGCGTATCGACACGGGCGGCCCGAACCCGACCGGAGTCACCGTCAGCCGATCCCTCGCCGTGCTCGACAACGGCGCGGGGGAACTCGTCGCCGTCGACCTCGAACGACAAGAGGTCAAGGACCGGTTGTCCATCGAGTCCGGGGCATGGCAGGCACCGATAGCGGTCGACGACGTGATCGTCGCGCCCTCCGGCAACGCGCTCGTGGGCGTGCGCGTGTCGGCCTGAGCAGAGAGGTTTCGACTCCTCCACCGAGGTTTCGACTTCGCTCCGCTCCGCTCAACCATCAACGCCGATCCTTGAGCGAGCGCAGCGAGTCGAAAGGTCGGGCGACAGCCCTCCGATCCTTGAGCGAGCGCAGCGAGTCGAAAGGTCGGGCGCCGGCCCTGCCCGCGGGGGACAGGGTCAGCGAACGACCTTGAAGTTCAGCGGCAGGAAGAGGACGCGGCGCACGGTGTCCAGCACCCCGCCGTCGGTGTCGGATCCACCGTCGCCGGCGTCCGTCGAAGTATCCGCTCCGACACCGCCCACGTCCTCGCCTTCCGCGGTGGCGGTGACGAGCGCGTGGTCGCTGTCGTCCCAGGCGTCCTCGAACTGGTCGAGGGGGATCTCCAGGCCTGCCCCGTCGGGGAACCCCGGGTCGTTGATGTAGATCATCGTGGGCGGGCCGTCGTCGATGCCCGTGATGACCACCGCGTGTCCGGAGACCATCCCCTGGTCGAACGGGCCGCCGTCTCCCGAGTACAGGTCGGCGGCGTCGATCCCGACCACGACAGGGTCACCTGCGTCGAGAGCTGCACGAAGGTCGTCGACGGTGCCCGTCCCCACCTCGGCGTCCATCCCGTAGTTCTCGAACAGGGTGGCCGCGTTGTCGACCGACATGCCCGCCTCACCCATGAACCCGAGGTCGTTGGCCATCTGCACGACGTCGGCCGCATCGACGTCGCTGCCGGTTGCCTCGTTGATCGCCATGGCCACCGAGGTGGGCAGGCAGTCGACCGGACCCGGCTGGGTCTGGTGGTACTGCATGTCACCCCGGGGGTCGCCGTGAACGCCGTCGTCGCCTGCGTCAGGTTGGTCGTCGGTGACGAACGGACCGTCGTCGGGTTGTCCGGAGATCTCCGCGGCCGGATCGGTGGGATCGACGTTGACCGTGGTCTCAGGATCTGTGGTGGTGGTGGGGTCGTCACCGGATGCCCCGTCGGCGAGGGTCTCGGATTCGTCGATGATCCCGTCCCCGTCCGTGTCCGCCACTGCGGTGTCGACGATGCCGTCACCGTCGGTGTCGGCAATGACGTACTGGGCACCGGTCCCGTCACCGAACAGGACCGTGTCGGTGATGCCGTCGGCGTTCGTGTCGTAGGCGATCGTGTCCGTGACACCATCGCCGTCCGTGTCGTACTCGACGGTGTCGATGTAGCCGTCACCGTCGAGGTCCTCGGCGTACGAGTCGTTGATGCCGTCACCGTCGGAGTCGAGCACCACGCCGGCACCGGAGGCGTCATACGCCGAGGGATCCTCGAAGGCCGGATCCTCGTAGGTCGTCGTGTCGTCGAAGTCGCTCATCGGGGTACTCCTGTCGGGTGGGTGTTTGGAAGGGTTCTGTTCATTCGGTCGTCGCTGTGCTTCCGACCGCTGCACCTGCCGGGGCCGGTGCCTGTGGTGCCTCGTCCGTGGCCGCCACGGGTTCGGCCGGGACCGGTTCATCAGCGACCGGCTCTGAAGTCGAGGACGGGGTCGGGGTTCCTGCGAAGGCCTGTTCGAGGAGTCGGTCGACCTCGGCGACGAGCCGGTCCGTGTCGTTGCGGAAGGACTTCAGCTCCCCCAGTCGGCGCTCGACTTCGGCACGGGTCGAAGTACGGGTCGCCATCTCGGAGCGGAGCAGTTCCTGGAGTTCCCGTCGCTGGGTCTCCAGCTCCTTGCGTCGCGCCGTGAGCCGGTCCTCGATCATCACCTCGAGCGACTGGCGGGCATCGATTATCCGCAGCGTGAGTTCGGTCGTGAACTCGCGGACGATCCCCTCCTGGCCGAACAGCGCCTCGTTCAATGCACGTTGCATCTCCACGGCCTGCTGGCGTTGCTCCCGCTTCTTGCGGCGCAGCATCACGATCGACCCCGAGAGCGCCGCGCCGATGCCGTAGGCGGCGAGGCCGAGGCCCCCGGTGGCGATGCCGAGGACACCGACCAACGCATTCGCGATGTTGCCGAAGGAGAAGGCCTGCGTGGCGAGGGGCAGGGCGTCGTCGAGCAGATCGAAGTCGTTGGTCAGGTCACGGCGGTTGGTCATGTCCTGGATACCCGGCGGCATCTCGAACTCTCCGAGCAATCCGGGTTCGGCTTCCAGGGTCAACTCCTCCATGAGCGAGTTGATGACCCCGTCGAACTGAGTGGACACCTGATTGGAGAGGTTCGCCCACGCTGCCACCAGCGACTGTTGCAGTTGGACGGAGAAGGCGTCGATGTCGAGTTCGACGTCCTTGGAGTCGAACAGTTCCCGGTAGTGGTCCCTCACCGCTGTCAGTTCGCGGCTCACGTCGCGGCCCGCTCCCGTCTGCATGCGGGAGATTCCGTTCGCGAGCACTCCCCGCCAGCGCGCCTGTGCGCCGACTGCCCGTTCGAGTTCCTCCGAACGGGCCCTCAGCTCCTCCTCGACACTGCCGTCCCCGTCCACCGCCCGGAGACGGTCGGACTGCTCCGACTCCATCTGGTTGGTGATCACCGAGACGAGTTGGAGCAGGTTGGCCAGGCGCACGTTCTCTCGTGCGTCGACGGCCTGGCCGAGTCGTCCGATCAACTCGTCGATGCCGCTCTCCGCCCGCATCGCGGCCGCCTGCTCCACACGCCCACGTTCCAGACGCCGGGCCGCCTGCTCGGCGAGGTAACTGCTCGTGAGCACGACCGGCCGCTCGGCCAACCGCCGCAGCCGTCGAGCCGCGGCCGGATCGTCCGTCTCCCGCCTGTCGGCCAGGACCCCGATACGTCGGCGGACGTCCTCGGCCATCGCATCATTCGTGTCGCCGGTGCCCAGATCGGCCCTCGTCGCGACGAGAACGACGTTGCCTATCCGTTCGCTCGCCTCGGACAGGAACTCCAACTCGGTGAGCGACACGGGCTCGGAACACGAGACCACGAACACGAGCACGTCGGCGCGTTGCAGCGCTGCCATGGTGATGTCCCGGTGCCCGCGGGTCATCCCACCCACGCCAGGCGTGTCGACGAGCGTCAGTCCCCGAGCCAACAGGGGGTCCTGCACCACCACCTCAGCAGCCGTGACCGTGGCGACCACTTCCTGGTCGCCGGACATGGACGCGAAGTCGGCGAGCCTCGCCGGGTCGATCTCCTCGACGGTCGTCGCACCCGTCTCGTGATCCACACGGGTGACGCGGACCGCCTCGGGCGTACCGTCGTGCACGGCCAGGTGGACCGCGGTGGCCACGTCCGCGTCGACGGGCAGGAGGCCGTAGCGGCCGATCACGGCGTTGATGAGGCTGCTCTTGCCGCGCTTGACATCTCCTGCGAACACGGCGTCAGTACCTGCCTCGGACCACCGTTTCGCCTCTGCTTCGAGGCGTTGGACGGCCGTCTCGTTGCCCGCCGCGGACACCATGCCGTGGAGCTTGTTAGCGTGACGGAGGACCTCCTGGCCCACCTTGGTCGTCGGGGCCGCCATCAGACCGCACTCCTGGCCTGGGCCTCGCCCCAGAGCATCTCGTAGGCCTCCTTCACGGCTCGCGCCCGTCGGACGTCAACGGGGCTCCGCCGTGGATCGTTGGCGAAACGACCCCAGAGCGCAGCTCCTCTCAGCGCGGCGTCAGCGACGTCGACGGGTGACGCTGCACCGGTGCGCCTCACGGGGTCCGAAGCCGACGCGAGACGTTCGAGATCCCGGAGAAGGTTCTCCGGAAGTCTGAAGGCCCCGGTGCTGGCGTCCTGAAGGACCTCGGCGACCTTCAGCCGGTGGAGCGTCGGGTCCATCTCGAAACGGTCGAGCGGAGAACGCAGGCCACGCAGCACCGCCTGTTCCGCGGGGTCGACGTCACGCATGTACGACAGTCGCCGCAGGTCCGACAGCGCGGAGTGTGCCTTCAGGAGGTCTGCCTGCGCTCCGAGTCGCTCCATGACGTGGCTGCGCAACGGTTCGAGCCCGGAACTCCGATCCAGCAGCCGCATCAGGGCCGCCGCCCCCCTGGCGCCGTCGTCGATCGCCGTCAGCGCCACCTGGAGGCCGTAGAGGCCGAGCCGTTCGAAGAGTCTGCGGCGCGTCGCCACGTCGACGGACGCACCGGTGTGCGCCATGAACGCATCAGGGGACAGGAGCAGGTCTTCGCGGTCCAGGTCGTCACCGAACGCCGCCAGTTCCTCGAGGGCGCGGGCGTCGTCCTCGTCCAGACGGGCGCAGGCGGAGGTCTCTGCGAGCAATCCGATCACGGGTAGGACCGATGACACGAGGCCCTTCGCCTCGTCGGCCACACGCCGGGCTATGGGTTCGGCGGCCACCAGCGGGTCCGCTGTGCGGCTCAACTGGTCGATCTTCGACAGGACCGCGACGGCGTTGAATGCGGACAGGCCGGCGCCCGCGTAGAGGTCCCGGAAGCCGGTCAGTACGTCCACGTCGGACTGACGCATGTTCGGCATCAGGAACACAAGAGCGTCGGCCTGACCGATCGACGCCGCTGTGTCGCGCCCGGCCCGACTGTCCGCGGCCAGTCCTAAGAAGCCCTCCGTCTGGGCCTGGTTCGACTCGGTGACCGTGTTGAGGCCCGGAGTGTCGACGATCGCCAGCTGTTGGAGCCCACGGTTGGAAAGGTGGACGACGACCTCACGCACCTGATCCACGGGAACACCCAACTCGGACGGGAGAGTGCCGTCGCGCATGGCGAGGTTGCGCGACGACCCGTCGGTGAGCACGACCTCGGTTCGTTCGTGGTGGCTGTAGGTGAAGCGGGTGACCACGCGCGTGCACTCCCCCGCGTCGACGGCGGCGACCCGCTGCCCAAGGAGTGCGTTGACGAGCGTCGACTTGCCGGAACTGACACCGCCGGCGACCGTCACCTGGAGGGGGCGGCCCAGGTTCGTGCGGACGACCTCGACCGCGCTGCGCACCCGGCCTTCCGGCAACGTCGCGAGCGTCGAGTCGCAGAGGGCCATGAGTTCGTTGTTCACGTCGACGCTCATCGCCCGTCACCTTCCCACCGGTAGACGACGACCTCCGGAGGTCTCAGCACTTTTCCACGGTCGGTCCAGCCCGGTCGTTCCGTGGAGACCACCGTGTCAGCACGATCGGGTGACGGGGCGGGCTCTGCGTGGACGCCGCGCTGGGTGGACGCATCGAACCGCTCACCCGGCGCCACCACGACCGCCTCGACCCCGACGGCAGAGAGGCGTTGCGCGATCCCAGTTCTCACCGCGTCGCTCGACACCTCGTCGGCCACCTCGATCAATGCGGCCACGAGGCGGTCGCGATCGCCGGTCGCATCCACCACCGGCGGCTGCCCCGCGGGCGGAGCGTCGACAGGGAATGGACCGGGTCCGGTCGGCGCCGACAGCGGAGCGGCGGCGTGTGGCCCCGTGGGCGGCGGATCCGCCACGCGCCCCGGTGAACCGCCCGCCGCGGGCGAGCCGGTCGGAACCATGGGGTCGGGTGTCGGGCTCATACGGCGACCGGCCAGGATTCCCACCGCGAGCCCCGCGATCAGCCCTGCCAGCACCGCCAGCACCACCGCGCCCGCACCCGAACCACCACCGTTCTCGTCGCTGGACTCCTCGGCCACGGCCGGGCCGAGCGGTGCCGCCGGAGCCGACTCGACGGTCGTGCCGGTCACGGCCGGGGTGGTGGTGACGGCGGAAGCGGAGGTCGTGGTGGAGCCGGGTTCCCCCGATCTCTCGGTCGTGGTCGTGGTGTCGTCCCTCGGGACGGGTAGGCGATCGCCCGGGTAGGCGCCCGGCACCTGAGCATTCACGCAGGCGATGACCCGCGCAACGGCCGGTCTTCCCTTACCGAGGCATACGAAGAACCGTGCCCCGTCGGGGACGCAGCGGCGGGCTGCCTCCAGTTCGTTGAACCGGTCCTCCAACGCGTCGGTGCGACATTCCCTGTAGTCAGCCGCCGACGTCGACCTGTCCGGGGTGTTCTGCGCCGTGGCAGCGGGAGAACAGACGCAGAGCACACACAGCACCACGGCGGCGACGGCAGCAACCATCCCGGGGCGAGATGAGCCGACCGTGAGCCGCGCCGCCGCTACCCTCCGCCCTGCCGTACCGAACGTCCGAGGACCGAAATGCCCGAACCCGAGCTCCCCAAGCCGATCTACCCGCCCTCGTCGCCAGGGGGAGGAGCCGGGAACTGGGGGGCGCCGACCGGCGTCCCGGGTGTTCCGGCCCCCCCGGTCGAGCCGCCGCCGGCTGGTACCGGGGGCTTCGGCGGCTACGGCACGGGTGGCGGACCCGGCGGTTTTCCCCCTGGCCCGCCCTCTTCGGCGGGCAAGGGCAAGGGTCCCGTCATCGCGATCGCGGCGATCGTCGTCGTGGTGGTGCTGGGCGTGATCGGCGTCGTCGTCGCGAACGGTGGAGACGACGACAAGAAGCCCACGACGGAACTGCCCACCGGCGACGGGTCCAAGCGAACCGTGCCGACCGATTCGGGTGAGACATCCTCGCCGAGGGTCACCGAAACGGCTCCAACCAGCGAGGGGGGCGAGGCCACGGCGCTCGCCTCGAGGATCTTCGCCGGACTGTCGAGCAACACCATCGACTGTCTCGCCGACGAGTTCGAGCAGTCCGACGACGTGGTCGCCCAGATCCGGGACGATCAGGTGGTTGCCATCGACGACCCCGACGTCGCCGCCGAGTACGCCAGCATCGTCGTCGGCTGCACCGACACCCAGGAGCTGAGCGCAATGCTCCAAGGCCTCCTGACCTCGAGCCGGGTCGACCCCACGGCCGCCAACTGCATCCTCACGAACGCCCAGAGCTTCGGGACGACCCAGTGGGAGGAGTTCATTACCGCTTCGGTTCAACCTTCGGAGTCCTCGTCCGTGATCCAACTTCTGGACCAGCTCGCCGTCTGCTGACCTAGCCGGCCGCAGGTGTGGCCGAGACCGGCGCGGGCATGGCGGTCGAGATGGAACGGATCGAATCGCTCGACCAGAACTGGCGGGCTCCGGCGACGACGGTGTCGACGAACCTGGCGACCTGGGCTGCGTCGATGCCCGGCATCGGAGTCAGGTAACCCTCCACCAGGAGGTGGCCGGTGGCGGCCGAACCCGTCCCCCTGGTCGCGAGCACCGCGTGAGGCAGGGGGCTCGACCGGTTCCACTTGTTGACGAGGAGGAGGGCCTTCGACCAGTCCGACTGGGCGACGGTCCTCCTCGCCTTGACCCGTGCGAGGATCCCCCGCGCCGCCGGTGTCGAAGCGAGGGCGAGCTGGAGGGTCTCGGTCCCTTCGCCCCCGGGGATGTAGATGGAGAACCTGCCGTCTCCGGCCGTCACGGGCGTCGCGTTGCGAGCCGAGAAGTAGGCCTCGATGGCGGTGACGCCGTCGCGTGCGAGTTGGTCTGGGGTGGTTGTCATCTCTGACTCCTGCTCTGTATGTGGGTTGATTCCGATCGGGTGGTCCGTGTGTCGCTCGCACACGAGACCCGTGCTGGTGGGGTTGGGCTGGTCGTGCCGGCTGATAGGTGGGATTCGAGTCTCAGTAGCCGGCGTCGGCGTCGTAGCTGGACGAGGTGTCGGTGTAGGAACTGGAGCTCCAGGCGTCGTTCGAGTAGTCCCAGGCGGTGTCGGCGTAGCTGTCGGCAGCGATCGACGTCTGGTTGAGGTCGTAGGCGGCCATGGTGTCACCCTCCAAGTACGCGTCGACCGAGGCGTTCCACGCGTCCCAGGACAGGTCGTCCGCCGCGTTGTACTCGTCCATCCAGTACTGGCTCGTGTCCGACATGGTGTCGAGGTCGACGCCGGTGCTCGGGTCGCTGTAGTCCTCCGTGATCGTGTGGATGAACGCGTCGTGTGCTGCGTCGCCCGCTGAGGGATCCCAGGAGCTCATGGGGTCGTAGGAGCTCGTCGAGTAGGCGCTGGTGGTGTCGTAGGTGGACATCGGGGAGAACGCTGTTGTGGGGTCGTAACCCATGCCGGTGTCGAAACCCGCCCCCGGCGTCGTCATCGGCATATCCCAGGTGTCGACCGGGGTCGAGGCGTCGAGGTAGCCGTCCGCGGTGTCGTAGTACGAGGTGGTGTCGAAGTAGCCCGGCGTGGGGGCGAACTGGTCGTAGTACGCACCGGCGTCGCTGTAGCCGGCGTCGGCCCCGGGCAGGGCGAACACGTCGTTGAAGCTGGCGTAGCCGTCGGTGGTCCAGTCCATCGGGGCGGTCATGGGGTCGTAGACGCCACAGTCGCACCAGTCCGACTCGGGAAGGACGAAGGGGTCGGGGTAGCCGGCTTCGACGTCGTAGGGAAGAAGCATCGACATGGACTCGCCGTCGTAGGTTCCCGTCGAGGTCTCGAAGTCGTAGGCGTCGGCGCTCGTCCAGTCGTCGTAGGCCGAGTCGTCGTAGTCCCCCTCGACGGCGAACGGGCCGTCGGTCGAGATCATCGTCTCGGGGACCATGTC